>DAIMHB010000018.1:12076-12870 GCA_036723545.1 Beijerinckiaceae bacterium | reverse complement strand
CACCCCACCCTCTCCCCGCCAGAGGGGAGAGGGAGACGGTTCCATCTAAAGGCAACAGACTCTAATATTTGAAATCATATTTATTCAGGGCTTTGAGCATTATCGGCAGGTATTGTGCACGATGTCAAAACGACCGGCGATTTTCGGCACACAAGGCACCAGACCCAACCTTCGCAGATCGGGTTTGCGCTTATGGCGTGACGAATCCGGTGTGGTGCTGATTTATATCAGCCTGATCATGCCCATTCTGATCGGCTTTACCGCATTGGGGGCTGAAGTTGGCTATTGGTATGTGGCCAAGCGGGAGATGCAGAGCGCTGCCGACAGCGCAGCCATCAGCGGGGCAATATCGCTGGCCAATGATGCCACAAGCCAATATACGACGCAGGCGATTTATGTGGCTGGCCAGAACGGGTTTCAGAACGGCGTCAACAACGTGACCATAACCGTTCACAATCCGCCTGCCACCGGCAATTTAACCAGCAATACCAGCGCTGTGGAGGTGCTGATCTCCAAACCGCTGTCAACATTATTGTCCGACTACTGGCTGCCCAGTGTCACCATTTCGGCGCGGGCTGTGGCCAGTATCACCACCAGTGGCGGCGATTGTTTGCTCGCTCTCGACTCCTCAAGCGACTCCAAAACCTTCACCTCGTCCGGCAGCGCGATTGTTACGTTAAACACATGCGGGATTGGCATCAATTCGTCCAATTCCTCCGACGCAATGGATCTGTCCGGCAGCACAAATATCAGCACGCAGTCGCTGTCGATCGTTGGCGGAACAAACATTTCCG
>DAIMHB010000018.1:0-12066 GCA_036723545.1 Beijerinckiaceae bacterium | reverse complement strand
GGGCCAAACTGACATCAACAGACGGCACCACCAAAATCACCACGACGATTGCAAATCCTTACAGCAAAAGGGTAATGCCCTCTCCCTCCCTGCCCTGCTCACCGGCAAATACCTCAAAAAATGTCAGCAGTTCGGGAACACTCCAAAGCGGAACCTATTGCAACGGACTGGCCATCAGCGGCGGCACAGTAACAATGTCGGCAGGCACCTATATTATTTATCAAGGAACACTTGCCATATCCGGCTCCGCCCATGTTACCGCCAATAATGTGAATATCGTGCTGACCGGTGCCAGCGGAAATTATGCAACGGCACAAATATCAGGCGGCACAACATTCAATCTCACAGCCGCATCCACCGGGCCGCTCGCGGGTATTGCTATTTATCAGGATCCCAACACACCTTCCAACACCTCGGCCAGCAATTTCAGCGGCAGTTCGGGCACGACAATTCTGGGCGCCTTGGTTTTTCCCAAAACCACGGTTACATATTCTGGCGGCACGTCCACAGCTTCGACCTGTCTGCAACTGGTGGCCTGGAAGGTCAATTTTTCAGGCAGCGCCACCTTCAACAATAATTGTTCCGGCACGGGGGTGAGCCCGATCGGCGCCTCCTCATTTGCGAGCCTGTCCGAATGAAAACACGCCATCATAACTTCATTGCTTCCATAATGGCCGCTGCGGCCATGTCATTGCGTCGGTTCATCCGGGCCCGGGAAGGCAGTGTGCTGGTTGAATTTACCGTTGCGGTGCCTGTGCTTCTGGCGCTTCTGGTGGGGTTGCTGGCCTTCGGGATGATTGAATATCAGCAGATGACCGTGAATTTTGCGGCTCAGGCCGGTGCGGATTATGCAGCCACCACGGCCCTGAGCACCTTTAATGCCGCAGAAATCACGGCCATCAAAAACGCAGTCACCTCAACAAGCAGCTCTGTGACCATCACCGCCTCGCCTGCGCCGGCCCAGCTCTGCGGCTGTGTCACCGGCGCCTCGACCTTCACAACCGTGACCTGCGGCAGCGCGACACTCTGCGCGAACGGCAATCCGCTAGGCACTTTTGTCACCGTCAGCGCACAGGTGCCCGCACCTGCATTCAGCGCCAGTTTCCTCGGAATTCCATTGCCGACAACATTGACGGCAAAAGTGACGGTCCGGACACAATGATGAACACTGACCCCTGCCGCACATCCGCTCCGGCCATAAGGGCAACGCTCAAAAACCGTTGTCTGAACCGCTTATGGCAGGATGAAAACGGCGCGGCATTGCTGGAATTTACCTTTATCTTCACGGTGCTGATGGCGTTGATCTTCGGCATTCTGGATTGTGGCCGCCTGCTGTGGGGCGTCAATACACTTTATTTTGCGGTTCATCAGGCGGCACGCTGCGCCTCCGTGGATACAACACATTGTGGCACGGCAACCAAAGTGCAGACCTATGCCGCAACCCAGGCCTTTGGAATGAGCGTGGCCGCCGCCAATTTTACAGTGACCACACCCAGTTGCGGCAATCATGTTTCATATGTCTACGCATTTTCACCGCTTTACATTCCCTATACATTCAGCGTGACCATCGCAGCCTGTTACCCGAAAAATCTGTAAGCGGCAGAATGGCCGGTGCCTGTGTTGCGCCCCGCGCAACCGCGCCTGAGCAATCCGATGCGGAATTATTATTTTGACATGGATCAACATTTTTCTTGAATGTTATGGCTGCATTTGCCATTCATTGAAGCAGGATAGTGAACATAAGAATTCACACCTATTCGGGAGTTGACAGCAAAAGGGCCAGCCAGACCCAACCGCACCGGCCAGACAGCCGGTGGTGGCGGTGCGCCAACATAAGCCGCAGCTTTCGCTTGATGCTAAAAATGTGGGTGCAGGTGTGCCGCGTCAGGGAGGCAATGGATTTATGCAGCAAACGCAGTCGTCCACGCATGGCGCCAAGCCAGCCCGCATTCTGGTCAGTACTCACAATATTGAAAAATCATTTCCGGGCGTCTATGCGCTGCGCGGGGTCAGCTTTGATCTGCGCGAGGGTGAGGTTCATGCCCTGATGGGCGAGAATGGTGCCGGCAAATCGACGATGATGAAAATCCTCACCGGCGTTTATCAGCCGGATTCGGGCGAGATTATCGTCGAGGGCACGCCCGTATCCATTTCCGGCCCGAAAGCCGCGCAAATGCTGGGTATCAGCATCATTCATCAGGAACTCTACCTGATGAACCATCTGACTGCGGCGCAGAATATTTTTATTGGCCGCGAACCCCGCCGTGGCTTTGGCATGTTCGTTGATGAAGCGAAAATGAACGAGGATACGGCCGCCCTGTTCAAGCGCATGAATGTCGATATTGCGCCCGATGCGGAGGTGGGCACGCTGACCGTGGCCCGCCAGCAGCTGGTGGAAATTGCCAAGGCGCTGTCCTTCAACTCCAAAGTGCTGATCATGGACGAGCCCACCTCGGCCCTCAACGAAACCGAGGTTGAGCATCTCTTTGCCATTATCAAAGACCTGAAAGCGCAGGGCGTCGGCATTGTCTATATCACCCATAAAATGGACGAGGTGAAACGCATCGCCGACCGTGTGACGGTCATGCGGGATGGCCAATATATCGACACTTTGCCAGCGCATGGCACACCAATGTCGAAAATCATTTCGCTGATGGTGGGGCGTGAACTGGCCGATGCCACGCGGGCCGAGGCCGTATCCACTCAGGACGAGGTGCTGCGGGTGCGCGGCCTCAATCGTGGCCGTGCGATCCGCAACGTCAGCTTTCATCTGCACAAGGGCGAAATTCTCGGTTTTGCCGGCCTGATGGGGGCGGGGCGGACTGAGGTGGCGCGCGCCATTTTTGGCGCCGACCCGATCGACAGCGGCGAGATTCATATTCATGGCCAGCCACAGACCATAGGCAGCCCGAACGAGGCTGTGCAACTGGGGCTGGCCTATCTGAGTGAGGACCGCAAGAATTTTGGTCTCGTCACACCCATGTCGGTGCGCGACAATGTCACCATGGCCTCCTGGACACGCTTTACCAAAAGCCGCGTGTTCATGCGCGATGGCGCGCTGCGGGATGTGTCGCAAGATTATGTCAGCAAGCTGAAGGTTAAAACACCCTCGGTGGAGCAGGAGACGCGCCTGCTCTCCGGAGGCAACCAGCAAAAAATCGTCATAGCCAAATGGTTGCTGCGCGATTGCGATGTGCTGATTTTCGATGAACCGACCCGCGGCATTGACGTAGGCGCAAAAGCCGAGATTTACAAATTGTTGCAGGGGCTGGCCGCTCAGGGCAAGGCGATTATTGTGATCTCCTCCGAGCTTCCCGAGGTTCTCAGGCTGTCCCACCGGATTCTGGTGATGTGCGAGGGGCGCATCACCGGTGAGCTGGATGGCCGGACAGCAACACAGGAGTCCATTATGGAACTTGCGACACAACGCGAGACCACAGCAGCTTGAGGGGATGGGACCTATGACCGATGCAATCGTCGCGCAAACGGGTGGGCGCAAGTCTGGTCGTCTGACAACAGCCGCCGTCCAGAAGGCTGTCGCCTTTGTTGTTCTGGTTGTGCTGCTGGTGTTTTTCACCTTTTCCAATGAAAATTTCATGTCGGAAAGCAATATGGTCGGCATTATGCAGGCCACCGCCGTGAATGGTGTGCTGGCCGTGGCCTGCACCTTTGTCATTGCCTCAGCCGGCATCGACCTTTCTGTCGGCACGCTCATGACCTTCACGGCTGTGATGTCGGGTGTGTTTCTCACCTATTGGGGCTGGCCAATGTGGCTGGGGGTGATTTGCGTGCTGCTGACCGGGGGCGCTGTCGGGGCCATGTCCGGGCTGGTGATTTCCCGTCTGAAAATTCCGCCCTTCATTGCCACGCTGGGCATGATGCTTGTTCTCAAGGGGTTGTCCCTGGTCATTTCAGGTGTGCATCCGATTTATTTCAACGACACGCCCAATTATTCGATGATCTCGGCAGATTCCTTCATTGCCACGATTTTTCCGAGCCTTGAAGTGCCCAATGGTGTTCTGATCCTGTTTGGCGTGGCGATTATCGGTTCGGTCATTCTGAATAAAACCATCCTTGGCCGGTATATTTTTGCGCTGGGCAGCAATGAGGAGGCCGCACGCCTTTCGGGGGTGAATGTCGGGTTCTGGAAAGTGGTGACCTATGCGCTGGGCGGACTGGTATGCGGCATTGCCGGACTGCTGATTTCATCGCGCCTGAATTCGGCCCAGCCTGCGCTGGGGCAGGGCTATGAGCTTGACGCCATTGCCGCCACTGTCATTGGCGGCACATCCCTTGCCGGTGGCCGGGGCACCATTCTGGGCACCCTGATCGGCGCCTTTATCATGTCGGTGCTGACAAACGGGCTTCGCATCAACGGTGTGCCGGAAGAATGGCAGTTCGTGGTCACCGGATTCATCATCATCGTCGCGGTTTATGTCGACACGATGCTGCGGAAAAAATCTTGAAAGGGAGGAACCAACAGCTATACTCACCTATAAATGCTGCATAAAATACAGCTTATAAAAAATCTTAAACGGAGGAACGCATGAAGAAACTTATTATCGCATCGACAGTCGCATTGGGATGCTCAGTGGCTGTTTCGGCAACCAGCTTCGCGGATGAAGCCTATTTTCCGATTATTTCCAAAGGGTTCAGCCATCAGTTCTGGCAGGCCGTCAAGTCCGGTGCTGAACAGTCGGCCAAGGCCAATGGCGTGAAGATCAGCTTTGAGGGTCCTGAGACCGAAGCCATGATCGACAAGCAGATTGACATGCTGAACGCTGCCATCGCCAAGAAGCCGCAGGGCCTCGGCTTTGCCGCACTGGACTCTAAGGCTGAAGTTCCGCTGCTGAAAAAGGCCCATGATGCCGGTATCCCGATCGTGGCTTTTGACTCCGGTGTCGACAGCGACATTCCGCTCGCCACCTGCACCACGGACAATGTCAAGGCTGCCGGCGCAGCTGCTGACAAAATGGCTGAGGCCATTGGCGGTGAAGGCGAAATCGGTGCCGTGATCCATGACCAGACCTCCGCGACCGGCACAGGCCGCCGCGATGGTTTCGTCAATGAAATCAAGGCCAAATATCCGAAGATCAAGATCGTTGATCTGCAATATGCCAATGACGCGCTGAAGGCGACCGAAAACGTCAAGGCCATGTTGCAGGCGCACCCGAAGATCAAGGGCATTTTTGCCTCGAACGAAGGTGCGGCCATCGGCCTCGTCACCGCCATCAAGGAAACCAAATCCAAGATCGTCGGCATTGGCTATGACTCGGGTAAGAAGCAGAAGGACGCCATTCTCGATGGCACCCTCATCGGCTCCATCACCCAGAACCCGGTGGGCATCGGCAAATGCGTTGTGGATTCGCTTGCCAAAGCCGTCAAGGGTGGAAAGCTGGATAAGGTCATCGACACCGGCTTCTACTGGTACGACAAGACCAACATCACCGACCCGAAGGTTGCTGCCGTTCTTTATGATTGATATTTAACACCTGTTTCCCCTTCCTCAGTCCACTGGGGAAGGGGAAATATCGAGACCATATCGTGTCTGCAGGGAGGATTCAGGGCCATATATGGCTTGTCTGCGCCAGTTTGGCCAAGGAGTGCCCCCTTTCTTAAACCTCTGTCCGACCAACTGCCGCGACCCTTCTTTCAAATAAATCCGGCAAATCCTGAAATTGAATTGATCTTATCCGTGCTTTTCCCTTAAAACGCAGTATGAGCGAAAACATTATCACTGCCGCCATTCTTGTGATTGGCGATGAAATCCTGTCCGGCCGCACCAAGGACAAAAACATCGGCTATATTGCTGAATATTGCACCAATATCGGCATTGATGTGAAGGAAGTGCGCGTGGTGCCGGATGAGGAGGCCGAAATCGTCAGCGCCCTCAATGCGCTGCGGTCGCGCTATTCCTATGTTTTCACCACGGGGGGCATTGGCCCGACCCATGATGACATCACCGCTGATTGTATTGCCAAAGCCTTTGGCGTGACGATTGACGAAGACCCGCGCGCCATGGCCCTGATGCTGGAGCGGTACAAGCCCGAGGACCTCACCCCCGCACGCCGCCGCATGGCGCGCATACCGGCGGGCGCCGACCTGATTTTAAACCCGATTTCCAAGGCCCCGGGGTTCAGACTGGGCAATGTGATTGTCATGGCCGGCGTGCCGATGGTGATGCAGGCCATGCTGGACAATGTGGCCCCGACACTCAGCACCGGCATCAAAATGCTGTCGCAAACCATTGACGCCCACGGCCTGCCCGAGGGGCTCTATGGCGGCCCGCTGGGCGAGATCGCGGCGCAGCATCCCGGCCTGTCGATAGGCTCCTACCCCTCTTTCAAGGATGGTGTTTTCGCCAATCAGATTGTTGTGCGCGGGCGGGATCAGGCTGCGATTGACGCAGGCCTTGCCGCCGTGCGCGAGATGTTGCAAAAGCTCAATTCCGATAAAAACCCGCTCTAAGACCGTTCAGAGGCCGCATGTCAGAACCGCTCAATCCCAAAGCCTTTCCCGTGTCATGGGACCAGTTTCATCGTGATGCGCGGGCGCTGGCCTGGCGGCTCTCCGGCTTTGGGCCGTTTGACGCCATGATCTGCGTCACCCGCGGCGGGCTGGTGCCTGCGGCCATTGTGGCGCGTGAACTGGGCATCCGCATGATCGAGACCGTCTGCATCGCCTCTTATCATGACTATAAAAACCAGAGCGGCTTGCAGGTCATCAAGGGCATTGCCGATGCCGCCTCCGGCATCAACCATCAGGGCGGCAAGGTGCTGGTGGTGGATGATCTGGTGGACACGGGCAACACCTTCCGTGTGGTGCGCGAAATGCTGCCCAATGCCCATTATGCCACCGTTTATGCCAAGCCGCAGGGCCGCCCGCTGGTGGACACATTCATCACCGAGGTCAGCCAGGACACATGGATTTATTTTCCGTGGGACATGGGCTTTTCCTTCCAGCCGCCGATTGCTCGGGACACCGTCGGCTAAAACGGGTCCTTCCGTCGTAAATTATTGTGAATATCCGCTCTCCCCGTCCGCTCCGCAAATGGCGGTCTAGGGCGGGAGAACCGCGTCTGCTGCGGCTCTCAATCCCATTATGTTTACACAAACAGAGCCCGAACAGCCATAAGTCCTTGTGCAACAGTTGATGATGATTGACTCATCATACCAGATTCACTAATTCTGGTCTGAGATCACGGAGTTTGTTCAATGACAACCATTGCCCTGTTTGGTGCCGGCGGAAAAATGGGCTGCCGCCTTGCCCGCAACTTGAAATCGTCACGCTTCGCGGTGCGCCATGTTGAAGTGAGTCTGGCCGGTCAGGAACGTCTCAAATCCGAACTGGGGATCACATGCGTTACGGCTGAACAGGCGCTGTCCGGCGCCGAGGTGGTGATTCTGGCTGTGCCCGACACATTGATCGGCAAGGTTGCCGCCAGCATTGAGAGCCAGCTTAAGCCCGGCACCATGCTGATCGCGCTGGATGCCGCCGCGCCATTTGCCGGACATTTCCCGAACCGACCCGATCTGACCTATTTTGTCACCCATCCGTGCCATCCGCCCATTTTCAATGACGAAACAGAGATGGCCGCCAAAAAAGATCATTTTGGCGGTATTGCGGCCAAACAGCATATTGTTTCGGCCCTGATGCAGGGGCCGGAGAGTGATTATGTGCTGGGCGAGGAGATTGCCAAAGTCATCTGGGCGCCGGTCATGCGGTCGCACAGGGTCAGCGTCGAGCATATGGCGCTGCTGGAGCCGGGCCTCTCGGAAACCGTATGCGCCACCTTGCTGGCGGTCATGCGCGAGGCGATGGACGAGGTGGTTGCCCGCGGTGTGCCCTTTGAGGCCGCACGGGATTTTCTCCTCGGCCATATGAATGTTCTGGCCGCTGTGACCTTTGGCGAGGTGGACGGCGTATTTTCCGACGCCTGCAACAAGGCCATCCAGTTCGGCAAGCCGGCCCTGATGCGCGAGGACTGGAAGCGAGTGTTCGAGCCGCAGGAAATTGCCGACAGCATTCAGCGTATAACCTAGAAAGGAATCGGCCATGCCGGAGACTGCCCGCCCGGACCTGCGCGGCGCTTTGATCGGATGCGGGTTTTTTGCCATCAACCAGCTGCATGGCTGGCAGGATGTGGCTGGCGCGCGGATCATAGCTTTATGTGATCGTGACCCGGCCAGACTGGCCCTGGCGGGCGATAGTTTCGGCATTTCTGCCCGCTACAGCGACGCGGCACAAATGCTTGAGCAGGAAAAACCTGATTTTGTCGATATTGCCACCACTGTGGCCAGCCACCGGCCTCTGGTGGAGCTGGCGGCGCGGCTGCGAATTCCGGTGATCTGCCAAAAGCCCTTTGCGCCCACACTGGAGGATGCGCGGGCCATGGTCGCCGCCTGCGATGCAGCGCATATTCCTTTGATGGTGCATGAGAATTTCCGCTGGCAAAGTCCAATTCAGGCTGTCCGGGCGCAGCTGGATCAAGGCGCGATCGGGGTTCCGTTCTGGGGCCGGGTGTCCTTCCGCTCGGCCTATGACGTGTTTGCCGGACAGCCCTATCTGGCGGAGGGCGAACGCTTCATTATCGAAGATCTGGGAATCCATAGTCTGGATATTGCACGGTTTTTATTTGGCGATGTTGCCCGTCTCACAGCCCGCACCTGCCGCGTGAACCCCAGGATCAGGGGCGAGGACGTCGCCACCATGCTGCTGGACCATGAGAGCGGCATGAGTTCCATCGTCGATTGCTCTTATGCCTCGAAACTGGACAGCGAGCTTTTTCCGCAAACCCTGATCGAGATTGACGGTTCGCTGGGGTCTCTGCGGTTACAAGCAGATTATAATTTGGTGGTCACCACGCCTACCGGCACAAAACATCTGGATGTCGCACCCGTCCTGCTGCCTTGGGCATCGCGGCCATGGCATAATATTCAGGAAAGCGTGCGCACAATCCAGCAGCATTGGGTTGAATGTCTGCGCACCGCGCGTGAACCGCACACCTCCGGCAGGGACAATCTGAAAACCCTCGCTCTGGTGGAGGCCGCCTATATGAGCGCAAAAACAGGCGCGCTGATCGAGATGAGCAGCCTCTGACAATCCCCAGCAGGGGCTCTGCTCCCGTCCTGCAAGCCCGCGCTAGAGCATGCTGTTTTGAGGTGGAAACACACTGTGAGCGTTCCCTCTCCCCGTCATCCTGAGGAGGCCGTAGGCCGTCTCGAAGGATGAACGGGGAGAATACTCAAGATGAGGGGGGCATGGAATTATAAAATGCCCCTCACCCCAACCCTCTCCCCATTTTAATGGGGCGAGGGAGACGTTTCCGTCTCAAGGCAACAGACTCTAACTGCCGGGCGTGACGCTGTAGAGCGCCGAAGACCGATCAAGATGCTGCGCCATAGCCGCTTCAGCGGCATCCGCATCATGATCGGCGATACAGGCAATGATATGGGCATGTTCGGCGAGTGTATAATTTTCCTTGCCGCTCCAGATCAGCATGTCGGTATGATATTGCCGCAGCCAGCCCAGCATGGCTTCCGAAATCGCCTCAAACATCGGATTGCCGCTGATAGCGGCGATCTGAATATGCAGGCGCATATCCGCGCGGATAAAGGCCTCGGCATCCCCCAGATTGTCCTTCTGCTGCTCTAGGGTCGCATATAACAGGGCTATATCGGCAGCTGTGGCCTTTTCCGCCGCCTGACGCACCATGCCGGTCTCGAAAAACCGCCGCACCTGTTTGAGATGCTCCAGCGAATCCGGCGAATGCGACAGCATGAAATGCGCCGCCGTATCCAGCTGGTGAAAAATGGATTTGGCTGTGGGCTGGCGCACACGGGCGCGCTCGCCATGCGAAATGGTCAGAAGCCCCAGATTGCTCAGCTGCTGCATCGCTTCGCGGATGGCAGGACGCCCGACGCCCAAACGCTCCATCAGGTCGCGCTCGGAGGGCATGGCATCGCCGGGCTGCAACTCACCCGAGGTGATCAGAGCCTTCAGCCGGTCAAACACTTCGTCCGACAGTTTGCGGCGGATGATTGGCGTATCTCTCAGGCCCATAGTGAACTATCCGATGATTTGGCTGTGCGCATCAGCTTGCATTATCCTGCGTTTCAACAAAGATCAATTTCACCCCCCGCTGGCAGAGGCACAACCCCTCACAGCCAAGGTTGATTTCAGGGTCAGATTGATATACTCATCATACCATGTTTGATCCCTATGGCGTGAGAATTTATTCTGATCCCGCGCCTGTTACGCTGGTGTGCTATGTCCCGTTCCGTGATCAGACTGACCTATCGCATTGAAACCGCGGGCGATGTGGCCAGACTGGCGGCCAAAATCGCCAGCGACCAGTCAACGGGCACATTTGTGGAACTGCCCGGAGAAACCCCCGAGCTGAAAGCGCGGGTTGCGGCGCAGGTTGTGGCCATCCGGCCACTGGAACCTGTTGAAACTCCGTCATTTCCGTCCAACAACACCGGCGCCCTTTATGCCCGCGCGGATGTGGACATCGAATTTCCGCTGGAGGCGATCGGCACAGATCTGGCGGCGCTGATGACCATTGCAATCGGCGGTGTCTATTCAATCAAAGGGTTCAGCGGCATTCGGGTGATAGATATGGTTTTGCCGCAGGCGTTTGCAACCGCCTATCCTGGCCCGCAATTTGGCATTGTCGGCAGCCGCAGGCTGACCAATGTCCATGACCGGCCCATTATTGGCTCCATTGTCAAACCGGCGCTGGGATTGCGGCCCGAAGACACCGCAGCGCTGGTGCAGGACCTTCTCGATGCCGATGTTGATTTTATCAAGGATGATGAAAAGCTGACCAGTCCGGCCTATTCGCCGTTGAAGGCGCGCATTGCCGCGATTATGCCGCGCATTTTGCAACGGGAACAGAAAACCGGCAAAAAGGTGATGTATGCCTTTGGCATTTCCTACACCGATCCGGATGAAATGATGCGCAACCATGATCTTGTTGTGCAGGCGGGCGGCAATGCCGCTGTTATCAATATCAATTCCATCGGATTCGGCGGTTTTGCCTTTTTACGCAAGCGGTCCGGTCTGGTGCTGCACGCCCATCGCAATGGCTGGGATATTCTGACCCGCCACCCCGGGCTTGGCATGGACTTTAAGGTCTATCAGCAATTCTGGCGGCTTTTGGGGGTTGACCAGTTTCAGATCAACGGCATCGGTGCGAAATATTGGGAACCGGATGAGTCGTTTCTGCGCTCTTTCGCGGCATTGAAAACGCCGCTTTTCACACCGCAGGACTGCCCCCTGCCGGTGGTCGGCTCCGGCCAATGGGGCGGACAGGCGCCTGAAACCTACCGGCGCACCGGCCAGACTGTGGATCTGATGTATCTATGTGGCGGCGGCATTGTCAGCCATCCGGGCGGGCCAGCGGCCGGCGTGCGGGCGGTTCGGCAGGCGTGGGCGGCGGCGGTTGCGGGCATTCCGCTTGAAGATTATGCCAGAGACTGCCCGGAACTGGCCCAGTCACTGGCCAAATTCACACACCATGCGCAGGACGCCTGAAGCACGGCGCAGAAAGACACCACATCTGATGAATAACCCGCTCTTATCCTATTATGGCGATGATCTGACCGGCTCCACCGATGTGATGGAGGCGCTGGCCTCAAATGGTATTCCCACCGTTTTGTTTCTGGAAAAGCCTGACGCGGCGCAGCGGGCCCGTTTTTCCCATTGCCGTGCTCTCGGGCTGGCTGGCACAAGCCGCAGTCAAACTCCGAACTGGATGGACACGCATCTCAAAGCGGATTTGATCTGGCTGAAAAGTCTCAACGCCGAAATATGCCATTATAAGGTGTGTTCGACCTTTGATTCCAGCCCGGAAACCGGCAGCATTGGCCGCGCCATTGACATTGGCCAAAAGGTCTTTGCACAGGCACAGGTGCCGCTGATTGTTGGCGCGCCGCAGTTGAAGCGCTATACGGCCTTCGGCAATTTGTTTGCCGCCTATCAGGGGCAAAATTACCGCATTGACCGCCACCCCGTGATGAGCCGCCATCCGGTGACGCCCATGCATGAAGCTGACCTGCGGGT
>DAIMHB010000017.1:9814-13113 GCA_036723545.1 Beijerinckiaceae bacterium | reverse complement strand
GGCCCGCACCGCGTCCATAATATGCGCGCGCCCGGCAATCGCGCCGCAGCGCAGATAATCGCCATAGGAAAAGCCGCCGGGCAGCACCACAAGGTCGGTGCCCTTGGGCAATTCTGTGTCACCATGCCAGATGTGATGCACCTGCGCGCTGGTGACACGCAGCGCCTTGGCGACATCGCCTTCACGATTGGAGCCGGGAAAGGTGACGACAGCCGCAATCATGCCAGCAGCTCGATCTTGTAATTTTCAACCACAAGATTGGCCAGCAGCTTCTCGCAGGCGGCTTTCAGCGCCGCCTCGGCCTTGGCTGTGTCGGTCTCATCGAGTTCGATGTCAAAAATCTTGCCCTGACGCACAGAGGTGACGCCCGGCACGTCAAGACTTTTTAAAGCGCCTTCAATCGCCTTGCCCTGCGGGTCAAGAACGCCATGTTTTAAGGTTACAGACACGCGTGCTTTCATCACTGCACCAATTTGGGGCCGCTGGTGGTGCGCACCGGCTCGTCATCTTTCATAATGCCCAGACGGCGCGCCACTTCGGTATAGGCTTCCACAAGGCCGCCCATATCCTTGCGGAAGCGGTCCTTATCCATTTTGTCGTTGGATTTGACATCCCACAGGCGGCATGAGTCGGGGCTGATTTCGTCAGCCACAACAATGCGCATCATGTCGCCTTCCCACAGGCGGCCACATTCGATCTTGAAATCGACAAGACGAATGCCCACACCCAGAAACAGGCCGGAGAGAAAATCATTGACACGAATGGCCAGCGCCATGATGTCGTCAATTTCCTGCGGTGTGGCCCAGCCAAAAGCCGTGATATGTTCTTCCGACACCATCGGGTCATTGAGTGCATCGGCTTTGTAATAAAATTCGATGATCGAGCGGGGGAGCTGCGTGCCCTCCTCAATGCCGAGCTTGGTGGAGAGCGAGCCGGCAGCCACATTGCGCACCACCACTTCGAGCGGAATGATCTCCACTTCGCGGATAAGCTGCTCGCGCATGTTCAGGCGGCGGATAAAATGGGTGGGCACGCCAATCGCATTGAGATGGTTGAAAATATATTCGGAAATGCGGTTGTTCAGCACGCCTTTTCCTTCAATGACCTCATGTTTTTTGGCATTGAATGCTGTCGCATCATCCTTGAAATGCTGGACAAGCGTACCGGGTTCCGGCCCTTCGTAAAGAACTTTGGCCTTGCCTTCATATATTTTGCGACGGCGGTTCATGGGGATCAACCGTGGTTTGAGAAAATCCATATGTGCTCCTAGATTGACTTGTCCAGCTCAGCACACGAGGTCCAAGGCATAAACATAAAGCAGCACCTCCTTCGCGTCGTAACGCCCGAAGCGTGCAGGGTCAACCCCAAGTTTTGAACTTATCTGCTTTTGCAATGCAATACAAGGAAAGCCGCCAGTGTTTTACCGGCTTGTTCCGGTCAGTGCTGCGCGCGCACTGCGGACAGGCGGCGGGCCGCCGCATAAGGCGGGGTCGGGCGGCCATTTTCTTTGCCCGATACGACGCCAATGTTAAATTTTCCAATCATCTCATGCATATTGGTGGTCATAAGCTGCAGGTTTTGTGTGGCCTGCATGGACTGTTGCACAATGGTCATGGTGTTGAGGGCAACCTGATCAATATCCTGCATCGTATGGCTGATCTGGGCCAAGCCTTCGGCCTGCTGCTGCGAGCTGGCCGTGATATTGGCCACAGCTCCATTGATCTGCGTGACCTCCTGCATGATGCGGGCGAGGGCCGTGCCGGTTCGGGTGACGAGATCGACACCCATATCCACCTGCTGGCTGGATTTTGTGATGAGGCTCTTGATCTCTCCCGCCGCTTCTGCCGAACGCACGGCCAGTGCCCGCACCTCCGCGGCCACAACGGCAAAGCCGCGACCGGCCTCACCCGCGCGCGCGGCCTCAACGCCGGCGTTGAGGGCCAGAAGGTTGGTCTGGAAGGCGATTTCATCAATCAGGCCCACAATCTGGCTGATCTGTTTGGAGGATTTTTCAATATCATTGATGGCTGTAATGGTTTTGTCGACAATGGCGGCGCTCTGTTCGGCGTCCTCTTTGGCTTTGGCCACAATATCACGCACATGGGTGACATGGCTGACCGTGTCCTGCATGGTTGTTGAAATGGTTCCGAGGCTGAGCGTGGTGCGGCTGATGTCGGAGGCCTGGCGCTGACTGTGTTGGGCAAGCGACTGAACAGAGCCGGCCAGCTCTGTTGTGCCCTCGTCAATGGTTTCGGCGGTCTGGTGGATGTTGAGCAGCAATTCTTGCAAACCATGGGCGGCGAGGTTGAAATTCTGGCGCAGCTCGTCAGCCATTTCCGGCAAGGGCGTATCCACCCGCACCTCCAGATCCCCTTGTGCCAGCTGGTCAAGCCCTGCCCCCAGACAGGTTTTGATCCGTTCGAGATTTTGCGTCTGGGCTTCGCGCTGGGCCAGCACAGCCTGTTCCGCCTCTTTCAGGGCGGTCATATCCTGAATCGTTTCCACCACGGCCATGATTTGGCCTTCACGATTGGTGATGGCCACAGCATCAAGGGTCAGGTAGCGCCGCGCCCCGCGCGGAAGGGAACACCAGTTGCTCGCCTGCATTTGCCCGGCCTGCGCAGAGGCGGAGGCGACAGCATTATAGAGAGAATTCACCTTGCCGCCTGCGCCTGAAAGCACCAGATCCGCCAGGCAAGGGCGGGCCGCCGTGTAAAAACCCCGCCAATGCTCATTGGTGCCCATCACATCCTGGGTGCGCAGGCCGGTCAGTGTTTCGCAGGCTTTGTTCCAGACAATGACCTTGCCTTCCCTGTTCAGCACGAACAGCGGCACCATCATAGTTTCGATGAAATTTAAGACGAATTGGTGATTTTCCAGAGAGTCTTCGTGCTTCGGAGACTTGCGGTTCCAGAACATGTATATATTCGCCTTTATATTGAATAAAAATTATTTACATTCAAACAATCGGTTGTAATGGTTAATATTATATTAAAATTTAATTATATATTGAATATATTTAATATTTATATTTAAAATATAAATTTTTATAGTCTGGATGGGTGTGTACGAATTTTAGGCTTGCGCGGCTTGAGACGTGTCAGTCGGGGCGGGGCTCAGTGCGCGCAATGAAATTGAACGCAGCACTCAAAAAAGACTATGAAAATCACCTCTGCTGCGTTAGAAGCACTCCATCTGTTGACGTGTTTCGATTGCGGTCTGTGACATGAATATGCTGGGTTCGCCAGCATGAGTCATGTGAATATGCCCTCAGGCGAAGGACTTCAGAATAGATAAGG
>DAIMHB010000017.1:0-9714 GCA_036723545.1 Beijerinckiaceae bacterium | reverse complement strand
CGAAAGCCTGAAATGTGCCGCAGTAGCTCAGTTGGTAGAGCACGTCATTCGTAATTAGCGGGTCAGCCGCTGAAAACCGAATGAAATCCGCTGGTTGATGATGTGGTGTTGAAATTAGTAGGGGATTAGTAGGGCGAAAGCCTGAAATGTGCCGCAGTAGCTCAGTTGGTAGAGCACGTCATTCGTAATGATGGGGTCGGGAGTTCGATTCTCTTCTGCGGCACCAATAATTTCAGTATCTTAGCGCTAGGCCTAATTAAGATTTCTCAAAATTGTAAGCCTATTTTAATCCCTAGGCAGGATAGCCGTGCAGAAATTTTTTGGAAATAATACCGCTGGCCTCCCAAGGTAGATGTGACAGGTTCGGATCTCTTCGGACGCTGGATCACCTGAATTTGGAAGGCGTTGGCATGGAGATTGACTTCTCAACTTTGTTTGAGCGGATTCTCCGAAGCCATGATCGGATTATCGAATGGCGCGGTAAACTGCAGACGGTTCATTTTGACAGCTGCCCTGAATATATCAGCAGCAAACTGCTGACTGGGGCTGAAAAAAGTCAATTCAAAAAGTGAAACTGGCCGCGTAAATTTTACCAACGAACCTTGTTAAAATGAGGGGAGATCAACAGTATAATTTTAACAGCATCAATTTTGACGTGCGATTTAATGGCAGTTTTGCGTTTAACAGCCTGCTTGGCATCGTATCAATCCGAAAGATGAGCATACCATATCTGGGTAGATGTCTCACCGCCATCCGTGTTCACAACCACCTGAATCGCCCATTCATCAGCCATATTCAATTCTAATTTCTAAATTCAAAGTATGATGTCAACACCGGGATAAAAACGGGCCAGATGGTTTGAATAAAAAGCCTCAGGATTGAGGCTGGACAGTGTCGGCAGCGGGGAGGCGGCTGGGGCTGAGCGGAAGCCGATTTTCCGCTGCCGATGGCCGGCTTTTGTCAGGTCATTTGACTTCCCCCCTTTTCCTTCTGTCGCTTGCGGTGGCTGGCGCGTTCGCAGCGCGGGCTGAGCACCTCGAACAGCAATTCGCCGCCCACAGCGGTGAAGGGCACATATCCGAGTTCGTCGAGGATCAGCAATTTCCTAGGATCAGCAATTTCACTGAGGCAAGATGCTTTTGCAGGCTGCGTTGTCGCCGTTCGTTACGGGCCTCCATAAGGTCATGCACCAGCGCCGCCGCCCGATTCATCAAATGCCGGGACTATACACGCGCAGTTGGTTGATAGTGCGCGCCCAGTCGGGGCGGTTAGGTCAGATCACAAATATGCTGGCGGATCAGCCGGACAAGCAGGTTTTTGGCTTCAAGATGTGGCATATGGCCAATATGTGCCAGCCTGTGCACGGCAATCGCACCTGGCAATTCGAGGGTGTGGTGTATCGGAATAATCTTGTCCTGAGCGCCGAACACAACCCGCACAGGCATTGAAAGCCGCTCTAGCACCGGCAGAATTGAGAAAATCTGGGTGCCATCCGGAAACACATGGTCACAGATCTGTTTTTGTGTTGCGGCGACATGGCCTTGCGCGCGGGACTGGGCCGTGGCGCGGATAAAGGCCGGCGACAGCACCACCGGATCCGTCACCAGCAGCTTCATCCATGCGGCCAGACTGTCCTCACGGGTTGCGCGGCAATAGCCGTCCAGAAAGGCCGCATTGATCTCAGGCCCAAGACCCGCGGGAGAGATCAGCAACAGCGATTTGATTTCGCATGGGGCGTGCTCTGCCGCCAGCGTGGCCGCAGCGGCGCCCAGCGAATGGCCAATGATGTGGGCGGAGGGAATATGTGCGGCGGCAAGAGTTGCCGCGATCTGCTCGGCCATCTGTGCAATGGAGATGACATTGCCAAGGTCAGAGCCGCCATGTCCCGGCAGATCAAGGGCAAACACCGGCCTGTTGCTGCCCAGCGCCTGCACCAGTGGCCGCCATGAATTGAGATCGGCCCCAAAGCCATGCACCAGAACCAGCGGCGTGCCCTCGCCCTGGCGCAGCCATGCGCCATTGAGCGGGCCTTCTGAGGCCTTGGGCGCAGGGCGCGCCGTGGTGGTCAGCGTCAAGGCCTGCTGCCCGCGCTGGGCAATATGGGCTTCAATATCCCGGGATTGAATGCGCCCGCGTGGGCCGGAACCTGAAACCTCGGATAGACTCACCTGATTGTGCAGGGCCAGACGCCGTGCCAGCGGGGTTGCGCGGATGGTCTCTGCCGCAGGCTGAGGCTGAACAGAGGTCTGCTCAATCATACGCATTGCCGCTGGGGCTGCCTGTGTTATGACAGCTTCGGGCTGCGCGGCTGGCGCGGGTGCGGGCGGGGCGAAATCTTCGCCGGGCGCGGTGATCCAGCCGACAATGCTGCCAACCGGAATCTGGGTGCCGGTGGGCGCAAGGCTGTGCAGAATGCCGGATGCGGCGGCGTCAATCTCCATCGCCGCCTTATCGGTTTCAATTTCAAAGAGCACCTGCCCTTTGGCCACCGATGCGCCCTCTTCAAAGAACCAGCGGGAAATCTGGCCCGTCGTCATATCCATATCAACACGCGGCAGGATGATTTCGGTGGCCATGATCAGATCCGCCCTCTGACCAGATTGCGGCTGGCCTCGACAATGCCGGGAACCTGCGGCACGGCGGCCTTTTCCAGTTCGGGATTATAGGGAAGGGGGGCTTCAGCCCCGCCCAGACGCATGATCGGCGCGTCCAGAAAATCGAAAGCATCGCTCTCGGCAATCGCCGCGCTGATTTCAGCCCCGATGCCCAGCGTTTTCACGCCCTCATAAACGGTGAGCAGACGGTGGGTGCGCTTGACGCTGTCAATAATGGCGGCAGTATCCATCGGGCGCAGCGACAGAAGGTCGATAACCTCGATATCAATGCCTTCTCGGGCCAGAATTTCCGCCGCCTCTAGCGATTTATGCACCATGATGCCGGTGGCCACAATCGTCATATCCTTGCCGCTGCGGCGGGTGACGGCCTTGTTCAATGGCACGGTATAATGGCCCTCCGGCACAGGCCCTTTCATTTTATAGAGCAGTTTGTGCTCGAAAATCATCACCGGATCGGGGTCGGCTATGGCGGCCAGCAGCAGGCCCTTGGCATCATGCGGCGTTTCCGGCTGCACAACCTTCAGGCCGGGCACATGCGCCAGCCAGGCCTCAATGCTCTGGCTGTGCTGAGCCGCGGCCCCCGTGCCGGAACCGGCGGGAAAGCGCATCACCAGCGGCACAGACACCGCACCGCCGAGCATATAGCGCAGCTTTGCCGCCTGATTGACGATTTGTTCCATCGCCAATGTGGCAAAATCGGAAAACTGGAATTCAAAAATCGGCCGCAGACCCGTCAGCGCCGCCCCGACAGCCACGCCCGCCCCGCCCAGTTCGGAAATCGGCGTATCCATCACACGATCCGTGCCAAAACGATGCACCAGATCCCCCGTGACCTGAAAGGCACCGCCATAGACGCCAATATCCTCCCCCATCAGAATGACACGCTCATCCTGTTCCATGGCAATCGCCATGGCCTCCTGAATGGCTTGGGCATATGTTAATTCGCGCGTGTTCGTGTCCATCATAGCCTCAAATTGTGGTATAGACGTCGCGGGTAATGTCCTTGATCAGCGGCATCGGGCTGGCTTGAGCAAAGTCCAGAGCGGCCAGAATTTCAGCCTCGACATCGGCGCGGATTTTGTCTTTGTCCTGCGCATCTATAAAGCCAAGCTGAAGCAGATCGGCCTCAAAGCGCTGGATCGGGTCGCGCTGCGCCCAGGATTCGATCTCTTCCTTGGTGCGGTAGCGGTTGCGGTCAGAGCGGGAATGGCCGCGCAGGCGATAGGTTTTGCATTCAATCAGCGTCGGGCCCTCGCCATTGCGGGCGCGCTCAACCGCATTGAAAGCGGCCTCGGCCACCGCCGCAAAATCATTGCCGTCAACAATAATGCCCGGCATAGCATAGGCCACGGCACGATCGGCGATGTTTTTGACCGCCGTGGAGCGTTCGGTGGAGGTGGACATGCCGTAATTGTTGTTTTCGCAGACAAAAATCACTGGCAGTTTCCATATGGAGGCCATATTCAGCGCCTCATGGAATGCGCCTTCATTATTGGCGCCGTCGCCAAAAAACGACACGGCCACCTGACCGGTTTTGAGCCGTTTGGCCGAAAGCGCGGCCCCCACCGCAATCGGAATGCCGCCGCCGACAATGCCATTGGCACCCAGATTGCCCTTGCTGGGGTCGGCAATATGCATGGAGCCGCCACGCCCGCGGCAATAGCCATCCTCGCGGCCAAAAAATTCAGCAAACATGCGCTTCACCTCGGCCCCCTTGCCGATGCAATGGCCGTGACCACGATGGGTGGAGGTGATGAAATCCGTATCTTTCAGCGCTGAGCAGATGCCGATGGCGCTGGCTTCCTGCCCGATGGACAGGTGCATGGTGCCATGAATATGGCCGCGCATATAGGCCTCTTCGGCGCTTTCCTCGAAGCGGCGTGTCAGGTGCATTTTATAAAGAGCATTTTTCAGCTCATCCGCGGATAGGCGCTGATAAATGCCGGGCAGATTGGCGCGGGGCAATGAACCATCCTGCGCCACTGGCGCAGCCATGCTGGAGGTATTCGTCATTTTAAACGTTCCCGAAAGAGGCAGAACAATGAACCTGACCTATGCTCAGCCGAATTTAACCTTGTCCGCTGCGTCAATCTGGCGTCGGATCTGTGTGATCACCATGGATTCGTCCGGCTGGCAGTTGTCATAGGTCAGCGCCTCGCCCGCCTTGATCGGTTTGAGCACTTTGGCCTGTTCGGTCAGGCCCAGCGGCACCCGCCGTGCGGCACGCGCATCTTCCCAGGTCATGGCGAAGCCGCGGTAATCATATTCGCCGATTTTGCCCAGTGTCTGGCCGGGATGAAGATCGCGCTTGGCAACGGCGGTGCATTCAGCCACCGGATAATCGACTGGCTCCATATCCGGGCGCTGGGTAAAGACCGCGCGGATGGCGGTCAGCGGCACCTCAAGGCTGGTCAGGTGATAGGGACGGAAGATGGAATAGCAGGGCCCCGGACCGACCTTCAGGTCGGTCATGCGCTCGGTGATGCGGGGATGACGCGGCTTGACCACGCAGAACACGCCCGGCGCAACGCCCTTGCCGATGGAATAATCGACAACGCCCGTCGTGTTGAGAATGCCGCCATCAGCCTTGGTGCATAAAACCTGCGCCAGTTCATCACGGCCCACCGCTGGCCCGTGCATTCCCGGCACATCCGGCTTCAGGCCGGTGGCATTGGCCACAGCCACCATTTCGATCATGGTTTTGGAGCCATCGACGAATTCCACCAACATGCGGGCATTCATATTGCGTCGGCGCGCCTCGTCCTCATATTGGTCTGGCGTGGCATTGAAATTGAGCGGATTGTTCTTGCCCTTGCCCGCCGCGACAATATCAAAGCCCAGAGACTGCGCGAAACCGATGATTTCAATGGTGGCGGCTGGTTCGTCACCCGCCGCGCCCGAATAGACCACGCCAGCCTTATGCGCCTCCTGACGCAGATAGCGGCCAATGGTGATATCGGCCTCGACATTCAGCATAACGACATGCTTGCCATGTTTCATGGCCTCAAGCGCGATGAGCGTGCCGACATTGGGGTTGCCGGTGGCATCAATGATGACATTGATATGGGCGGCGCTGCACAGCGCTTTAAAGTCACCGGTGAGCGCGACCTTTCCGGCCTCAATCGCGGAATCAATGGCAATGCCGCTGTTGGCTTCAACAATATCGGTACGCCCGCGCCCCGTCATCAGCACCGCGTCAATGGCCGACTCATGCCGCACTTCCGAAACGGCCCCCAGCCGCACCCCCGGCATCAGTGAAAGCTGAACGACAATATCTGTGCCCATCTGGCCCGCGCCAGCCAAACCTACAGTCACAGGGCCATGCTGCTGCGCATAGCGCAAGAGGTCGGCGGACAGACCGACATGAGCAATATTTATCATCGTTCCTCCTGAAATTTTTTGCTGCATGAGCTGAATATTATGCCTATCATTAATGCACTTTTGTATTTTTGTAAAGCCATTTGTAATTTATAAAATGGGTCTCATCACCCTATGCGGCGCAGGAATGTTCAGACATAGCCCAGCGCAAAAAGAATTTCGGCCACGTCCTCCCAGCTTGTGCAGGCGGCAGATGCGCCATTGGCGAGAAGGCGCTGGGCGTGGTCTTTGTCTGAATGGCTGCCGCCGGTAAAGCCGATGGCCTTCATGCCAGCCCGCAGCGCGCCCTGCACACCAAAGTGCGAATCTTCAATGACAATGCATTGTTCCGGCAAAAACCCACATTGCGCCGCAGCATATAAAAACAGGTCGGGCGCGGGTTTACCCTGCCGCACCATGGAGGAACTGAATATTGTATTTTCAGAGAAAAACCGGTCCAGTCCGGTGGTGTGCAGGCTGAAATTGATACGCTCCAGTGAGGAGGATGACGCAACGCAGCGCGGTGTTTCCAGCCGATTTAAAAAATCAGTTAAGCCTTTGGTCGGTTGCAGAGATTTGCCAAACAGGCGTTTGGTTTCCTGCCAGATGTCGGGTTCGTTGTCCCGCGGCAGGCGGTAGCCGGTGAGGGTCTCAATCTGTGCCAGAATATCGGCCTGTTTCATCCCCACGCATCGGGCAAAAATCTCGCGGCCAATCACAATGCCATGTTTGGCAAATATATGTTCATAAGCCACAGCGGCCAGAGGTTCGCTGTCCACCAGCACGCCATCACAATCAAAAAGAATGAGCTTGTCAGATGTCAATGCGGTTCTCCCTGCCTGTTGTGCTATTGCCAACCAGCAGGTCGCTGGTTCAAGGGTCGGTATTGGCGTGAAACATATGATTTGGAATGAATTTAATTTTGGCCGTTCCTGTTGCGCCGAGGCCGGTTGCAGCCGCATTGAACAAAATCAACTTTAACATATTGACATTCTAAAAAACAAATGTCCATATTAACAGAATAATAATTTAAAATAGCGGAGTGGCTGCCAAGACAGCTCAACCGTGAAGCCATGGGGAGATGTGTCATGCCGGTCTGGCAATGGGCAATTTTGTTTTGGGCCATTCTTTGGGGCTTCCAGTCCATCGGTGTCTGGCTGCAGATGCGCAGCTATGCCGCGCTGCTGAACGACCTACGCCAGCAATTTCAGGATGGTTTCATCGGCACCGGTTACAGTCCGCGGCGCTTGTCGAAGGGCAGCATTGTTGTGCTGGTGGTGAATTCCGATCTGATTGTCCAGCGTGTTCTGGTGATGCGCGGTTTTACCTTTTTGGCGAAATATCTGCCGCAACCGGAGTTTGAGGGCCTGAGGCTTGCGGCTTTGAGCGCCGCTGTTCCGGGTACGCGAAAACATGCCAGCCTCAAAATGGCCATAGACAAGGCAGCCGCCCAGATCGGGCAGCTGAAAACAACGCGCGAACAGGCTGCTTACGGCCTCGCCAAACCCGCACTTGCATAAACTGCACTGCAAACAGACAGGCTGCCAGTTCAATGGCAGTCAAGATTAAACCGGGAGGAAAACATGGCAATTATACCCATGATGGCACATTATGCCGGTGCCACATTCGAGCATATTCCTGCCGTGGCGCAAATGGCCGCGGACAGTTTTACACATTCGGCCCAGACCGTCACCGGCTCTGAGCAGGCCCATATCTATCTGGCTGCCGACACAGGCATCACTGTGGACGAGTTCAAGGACAAGCTCAGCAAGGTCACCCAGGAAACGCAGGTGGGCTGGCTGGCCAATGCCGCCAAATATTTCATCGGCATGTTTCAGAAGGGCGGTGAGGTATTCGTCGGTTTTGTCACTGGCATTGTGCCGACCCTTGTGGTGCTGATGACGGCATTTTATGCGGTCACCGGTCTTGTGGGTGAAGACCGTGTCCATGGTATTGCGCGGGCTGCGGGCAAGACAGCCCTGACCCGTTATACGGTTTTGCCGCTTCTGTCGGTGTTCTTCCTCACCAATCCGATGGCCTATACCTTTGGCTCCTTTCTGGAGGAAAAGCATAAGCCTGCGTTTTATGATGCGGCTGTGTCCTATGTGCATCCGCCGCTGGGCCTGTTCCCGCATATCAATCCGGGCGAATATTTCGTCTGGGGTGGTGTTCTGGTCGCGCTGCTTGAACTTGAAAAAAATGGCAAGGTGGCCGCTGGCTATCACATTCAGATGGCGCTTTGGTATGCGATTGTCGGCCTCGTCGTCATTCTGCTGAAAGGCATTCTGACAGAACGGATCACCGCGCTTCTGGCCCGCCGCCAGGGCGTTGAGCTCTAATCACGACGAAGGGATCAAAATCATGTCCAAGACATATCAGGCCGTCAAGATTTCCAAGGGCCGGGGTGGTTGGGGTGGCCCGCTCGTCATTCAGCCGACAGATCAACGCAACAAGATTGTTTCGGTCACGGGGGGCGGCATTCATCCGGTTGCGCGCCGCATTGCCGAAATGACAGGTGCTGAAGCGGTGGACGGCTTCAAAACGCCGCCGATCGAAAGCGAAATGGCTGCTGTTGTCGTGGATTGCGGCGGCACAGCCCGCTGTGGTGTCTATCCGCGCAAACGCATTCCAACCATCAATCTGACACCCGTCGGGCAGGTCGGGCCATTGGCCCAGTTCATCACCGAGGATATTTATGTGTCTGCGGTTAAAGAAGGGGATATTGTTATGGCAGACGGTTCTGCGGCACCCACGGCTGCTGGTGTTTCAACAATGGCTGCGCCTGCAGCGGCAAAGGCTCCGGTCAATGATTCGGGCAATGATGGCGGGCTTGTTGGGCTTATTTCCAACATTGGCCGTGTGATGGGCCGTGTGGTCGGCATTTTCTTCAACGCCGGCCGGCGCTCCATTGATCAGCTCGTGCGCAACGTATTGCCATTCATGGCTTTCGTGACCATGCTGATCGGCCTTATTCTCTACACCGGCATCGGCGATGTGCTGGCCCGTCCGATGGGGCCGCTGGCCAATAATATCTTTGGTCTGCTGGTGATTTCGGTGATTTGCGGCCTGCCGTTTCTGTCGCCGATTTTGGGGCCAGGCGCGGTGATCGCACAGGTGATCGGCGTGGCGATTATCGGGCCGCAGATTGCCAATGGCACCATCGCACCTGCAATGGCCTTGCCGGCTTTGTTTGCCTATAACACGCAGGTGGGCTGCGATTTCGTTCCGGTGGGGCTGGCTCTTGGCGAGGCAGAACCCAAAACCATCGAGATCGGTGTGCCCGCCGTGCTGATCAGTCGTCAGATCATGGGGCCGGTTTCCGTGCTGATCGCGTGGGTGGTGAGCCTGATCGTATTTTAAGCATTTTGGCGGAGAAAGACTGTCTTTCTCCGCCTTTCAGATGGTCCGGCACGATTATGCCGGAAACATCCTGAACAGTAGGGGAGTGTGTGTGGATGACCGTTTTGTTTCAGACCCGTGTGACGGAGGTTGGGCCCGAGGTTGCTTCGCTTGCGGAGGGCGGTGTTCTGATCCTGTTTGCGGAGGGCGCACCGGCAGAGTTAGCCGAGGTCTCTGTGCTCCATGCGGTCAGTCATCCTGCGGCTGAACAGGCGCCTGTTCCCGGCAACATCATCACCATCGGCAGCCTTTCGGCCAGAATCACCGCCATCGGCGCGCTTGCCTGGAAAAAAGTTCATGAAATGGGCCATGTTGTGATTAATTTTAATGGCGAGACTTCCAA
>DAIMHB010000016.1:0-13271 GCA_036723545.1 Beijerinckiaceae bacterium | reverse complement strand
GCCCCTGAACCACCGCATGAAAGGCATCAATCGCCCGCTCATAGAGATTGCCATGGTCAATCACAAGCTGCGCCTCGCCACCCTTGTGACGCCAGAGCACTTCACCCACCGGCTTTTGTGTCATGCAGTTTGTGGCGATCAGCGAGCCTTCCGTTCCATGCACCTCGAACCCTGTGCCCGCATATTGGCAGGTGAAGGCATCGTGAAACTGCGCCAGAACACCAGACCGGAAGCGCACCACGCCCATCACTCCGTCCTCAATGCCCGCCGCGCCCATGCCGCCCTCCTGCGTGAAGGCGGTAACCTCAACCGGTTCGTCATTGAGCACAAAGCGCAAGGTATCGGCATCATGCACGGTGATATCGGCAACAACGCCCGCGCCGGCACCCGGCGTGGTTATGCGCCAACCCTGCAAATGCGGCGGCAGAAACACCGCATGAAAGACCCGCGCGAACAATGGCTTACCAATTTTGCCGGCAAGAATAGCCTCGCGCATGGCACGATGCGTGCCGGCATTGCGCAGATGATGATTGGTGCCCATGACCACACCCGCCGCATGGGCCGCCGTCACCATTGTGCGGGCATCGGCCAGCGACATCGCCAGAGGCTTTTCACATAAAACATGACGGCCTGCGGCAAAAGCGGCAAGAGCCTGCGACATGTGCAGCTCATTTGTGGTGGAAATATGAACCGCATCCACGCCTTCAAAGGCAGCGCTCAAACGGTCGGTGGAATGAGCAATCCCATTGGCCTGGGCATAGACTTGGGCGCGGGCCGCATCACTGGACATGACAATATGCGGAATGCCGCCCGCCGCCCGAATGGCCGGAATCACCCATTCTCTGGCGATTGTGCTGGCCCCCACCAAACCCCAGCGAATAGCGCTCATATCGCACCTCCCAAACAGGAAAGGGCGAAGCCAAAAACCATCATCTTATCAACGGAAATATCACATTCCTGTATCGACATGGTCGATTTCGCCTCCCCAAGCGTATTTATTTATTGCAGAAAATATTTATTGGAACGTTCCATATACCAATTCCGCAAAGGGATCAATATATTTTCTGCAAAAACTTTAAGAATTGCACAAAAACCGTCAATAATGTCGCTTAAAGACAAATAGTCTGAAGAATGGCCTCTGCCCTCTTACGTGTGCTCAAAATTGTGTATAGGAAAGGCCCATAAACAGGAGCGCATAATGACAGACAGCTTACCAGACCGCCTGAGCACCAATCCCAACAGCCCGTTTTATAACGAGACCATTCTGGAGCGCGGTGTCGGCATTGTTTTTGATGGCAAGGACAAGAACAATATTGATGAATATTGCGTCTCTGAGGGCTGGGTGCGCGTTGTGGCCGGCACGGCAAAAGACCGCTTCGGCAATGCCATGACCATCAAACTCAAAGGCAAGGTCGAGCCCTATTGGCGCAAGACGGAAGAATGAGGGGATATGTGTATCAAGGCCGCAGCATAAAGGGCCATGCCCGGTGCCTTGCGGCTTACACATGCTGTGCCCGCACAGCTTGAAGAATAATATCTTAAAATGTGAGAGGCGGCCGGAGCAAACTCCAAGCCGCCTGCAAAAGATTAGTCCAGAGCCTTGAGGCTGTCGGCTGACATCTTACCGCTTTTGCGGTCTGCGACGAGCTCGTAGCTCACCTTCTGACCTTCGCGAAGATCGCCAAGGCCGGAGCGCTCTACAGCGCTGATATGGACGAATGCATCAGTTCCACCGTTATCCGGTGCTATAAATCCAAAGCCCTTCTGGACATTGAACCATTTTACGGTTCCCGTAGCCATGGAAACCCCTTTCAGTAATATATAGTTTCTGCTGCCCGCATTGCTGCGAACTGTCGAAATCGCACTGTTTTCCGGAAAGATTATGTCGGCCCAACGCGAATAAATCCGCACGAAGTCAAGTTATCTGGCCATCTATCGACCCGCGCATAATGACTGAAGCTGGGCGAATTACAAGACAAATCTGCAATTTTATAAAAATAATAAAATAACTTAAGTATGCACCCTGTAAAAGCCGCCTGAGCTGGCACATATCATGCCCCGCATGATGTGCGCAGGTGCATCGAAGACACCCGCTGACCTGTTGGCCTAAAACCGGTCACACCCATGTTTCAGGGTGTTTCACGCCATATTGAAGGATGCCGCCGCCATGCTATGTGTAGGCTTAAACCCAAAGCGAAAGCCCGACATGCTCAACCCGAACGCGCCCCTGCAACGCCTGATGGATGCCCCGATGCGACCCGGCACCATTCAATGGATCGGGCTGCGGCCCAAGCGCCATGCGCCGGTTTTGTCCTGCACCCATGCGATGCTTGACCCCGTTCAGGGCCTGATTGGCGATCATTATTCCAACAAAACAACAGGCGCGCGTCATGTCACTTTGATCGAGGCGGAGCAACTGGCGGCGATGGCCTCTTATCTTGGCCTTGACGCGGTTGCCCCGCAGGATGTGCGGCGCAACATTGTCGTGTCCGGCCTCAATCTGCTGGCCCTGAAGCACAAACGCTTCCGGCTGGGAACGGCGGTGCTGGAAATGACCGGCGAGTGTCACCCCTGCTCACGCATGGAGGCCACATTTGGCAGCGGCGGCTATAATGCCATGCGCGGACGCGGCGGCATAACAGCGCGGGTGCTGCAGGGCGGAGAGATAAACTTGCGTGATTCGCTGATTGTTGAGCAAAATCATGCCCCGACATGAAAAACAGAGCGTGATATTTTAACATCATCCGCATAAATTCGCTCTGATCTGCCCGGCCCTACCCGTTTCAGGCTTCTTTGCGGGGTGCTGTGATTGTGCTAAGGCGCTGTGAAATGGTATGAGCATGATTTAGATCTGAAAGAACCGAAATGTGCGGATGGGAGCTGTTGTGAATTTTTTGATCCGGCCTTTGCAAAGGCTTGCAGGAAAGAATGCTTCTGTAATCCGGCGTCTTTTTGCCGAGAATTTCGGACATTACTGGAAACAGTATGTCCTTACCGGTATCTTTATGAGCATGGTGGCCGGCAGCACCGCAACCTCAGCCTGGATCATGCGCGACGTGGTCAATGCCATGCTGGTCAAACATGAAATGTCCCTGTTGCTGCCCTTATGCCTTCTGATTATTGGCGTGTTTGCGGTCAAGGGGTTCGCAACCTATGCACAGGATGTCACGCTCGGGCGCATCGGCAACCGTATTGTGGCCGATGTGCAGAAGCGGGTCTATCGGCATGTTCTGAATTTTGGTCTGGAATATTTCACCAATTCCCCCTCCAGCGAGCTGATCATGCGGGTGTCCGGCGGGGCCAATTCGGCCCGCGACGTCATGAACATGGTGGTGATGAGTCTGGGGCGCGACCTGCTCACCCTGATCGGGCTGATTTCGGTCATGCTGATCCAGGCCCCGTTTCTGACACTGATCACACTTATCATTGCGCCTGTGGCCATTTTTGGTGTCTCCAACATCATCAAGCGGGTGCGCCGCGTGATGGCGCAGGAATTCACCCTTGCCACCCGCTCCCTGCAACTTTTGCAGGAAACCGTGCATGGCGCCCGCATCATCAAAAGTTTCAATCTCAGCCCGTTCATGCGGGGTCAGATGGATAATGCTGTCACCGCTCTGGAAGCGCGCGCCAACCGCATGGTGTCCCTGCAGGCGCGCTCCAGTCCACTGATGGAGTCGCTTGGCGGCGTGGCCATTGGCATGATTTTGCTTTATGCGGGCTGGGCCTCGGCCGATGGCAAACAGACCCCGGGCGATTTCATTTCCTTTCTGACCGCGTTTCTCTTTGCCTATGAACCGGCCAAACGGCTGGCCCGCCTGCAGCTCAACCTTGAATCCAGCCTGTTTGGTGTGCGCATGATGTTTGATGTGCTGGATACGCCACCCGCCCAAACCGAAAGCGACAGCGGGCTGCATCTTGCCGCGACACAAGGCAACCTGAAATTTGAAAATGTCAGTTTTGGCTATAAGGCCAATCAGCCGGTGCTGCGCAACATTGACCTCGACATTCACCGCAACAGCAAAACCGCACTGGTTGGCCCTTCCGGCGGTGGAAAATCGACAATTTTTGCATTGATCCAGCGCTTTTATGACATTGATACCGGCACAATCCGGCTTGATGATCACGATATACGCACGCTTTCCACCACCAGCCTGCGCGAGCATATCGCCTTTGTCAGTCAGGACACCTATCTGTTTGCCGGCACCATCCGCGACAATATCCGCATTGGCCGGCTCAATGCCAGCGATGCCGAAATTGAGGCTGCCGCCAAAGATGCCTTCGCCCATGATTTTATCATCGAGCTCAAACATGGCTATGACACGGATGTGGGCGAGAACGGAGTGCAGCTTTCCGGCGGCCAGCGCCAGCGCATTGCCATTGCCCGCGCCATGCTGAAGGCCGCGCCGATCCTGCTGCTGGATGAAGCCACCTCCGCTCTCGACAGCCAGTCTGAACATATTGTGCAAATGGCCTTTGACCGCCTGATGCAGGGGCGCACCACATTGGTTATCGCCCATCGCCTGAGCACAGTGCTCAATGCCGATCGCATTCTGGTGCTGGATGGCGGTCATATTATAGAGTCCGGCACCCATGACCAGCTGCTCGGTCACGGCGGTCTCTATGCGCGGCTTTATCATCACCAGTTTGAGGATGAGGCGGTGCAAAAGACGGCCTGAACCGCTCCGCTGCGCGCGTTTACAGGCCCTCTTCATCGCACAAGCCATGAAACGTCACGGCCCGCAATCCGAGTTCCGTTCAGCCCCCGCTTTGATTGCGCTGCGCCTCAGCCTGTAGCTGCGCCAGAACACGGGGCAAAAGGTCTGGCAGATCATCGGCAATCAGGCCTGCACCAAACAGGCTGGCGGCAGCGCCATGCAGCCAGACACCAGCCGCCGCCGCCAGAAACGGCGTCATGCCCTGAGCCAGCAAGCCGAGAATCAGGCCGCTCAGCACATCGCCCGAACCCGCCGTGGCGAGGGTGGGCGGGGCATTACTGTTGATGATGGCGCGGCCATCAGGCGCGGCAATGATGGTGTCACTACCTTTAAGCACAATCACCGCACCGCTGACACGCGCAGCCCTGAGCGCGCGGGTGAGCTTGTCGCCGGTTGTGTCAAACAGCCGCCCGAACTCGCCCTCATGCGGGGTCAGCACACAGGGGCTGCGAATCGCCTGAAACAGATCGGCGGGCCTGTCCTGAAACAGGCTCAAGGCATCGGCGTCCAGCACGGCAGCGATTTCTGTGCCCAGCACGCAGAGCACCTTGCGGCGTGTGTCCTCTGTCCGCCCCGCGCCGGGGCCAACCAGCATGGCGGTGAAGCGTTTGTCCTGCACCAGCGCCGCAAAATCAGCTTCGCCGCTGAGCGGGTGCACCATGATGGACGTGAGCGCGCTGGCATAAATGGCAAAGGCCATGTCCGGCACGGCGATGGTCACCAGCCCTGCACCACTGCGCGCCGCCGCCCGCGCGCTGAGCCTTGCCGCGCCGGTCATGGGATAACCGCCCGTAATCAGCGCATGGCCACGATGATATTTATGGCCGTGCCGTGCGGGCTGCGGCAGGGCGCTGCGCCAGAGCGCGGGATTGTTGTCCTGAAAGCGCGGCGCGATGGCGTCCAGCACATCCGCATGAATGCCAATATCCGCCACCACGATCGTGCCGCAATAATCCCGCCCGGGTTGCAGCAGATGCCCCGGCTTTTTGCGAAAAAAAGTTACGGTCAGGGCGGCGGGCGCAGCACCAAACACCTCGCCCGTATCCCCCATCAGGCCGGAGGGCACATCAACCGCGACACAAATCCGCGTGCTGCGCGCGACCTCAGCCAGAACCTCGGCCACAAGACCGGTTAAAGGCCGGTCAAGACCCGCACCAAACAGCGCATCGACCACCAGTTCGGCGCCGTCCAGAGCGGCAAGGCTCAAAGGCTCAACCGGCCCGCGCCAGAGCGCGGCATGGTCGGCGCTTTCGCCCTTCAGCGCCGTGGGCGCAACCAGACAGGCAATCCGCACCGCCCAGCCCGCCTGCGCCAGAATGCGGGCAATGACAAAGCCGTCACCGCCATTTTTGCCCGGCCCGCACAGCACCAGCACGGGACGCCGCGCCCAGCGCCGCATGATTTCCAGCGCTGCGGCTTTACCCGCAGCCTCCATCAACGCAAAACCGCTCAGGCCCGCGTCAATGGTGCGGGCGTCGGCCTCGCCCATCTGCGCCACAGTGAGAAGGCTATGGTCAGTGGCCACCGATTAAAGCCTTTAACACAGCGGGCAGGATCAGTGCCGTCACCAGCGCGTTCATGCCCATGGCAATGCCGGCAAAAACAGCGGCAACAGGACTGACATTCAGCGCCCGCGCAATGCCTATGCCATGCGACGCCAGCCCAACAGCAAAGCCCCGTGCCGCAAAATCCTTGATTTTCAAGGCATTGAACAGGGGCGTCACCATCACGGCACCTATGACACCGGTCACCATCACCATGGCAGCGGTGAGCGAGGGAATGCCTCCCAGATCCTGCGAAATGGCCATAGCCACCCCCGCTGTCACGGATTTGGGCACAATGGACACCAGAACCGGCTGCGGCACCCCCATCAGCATGGCAATGCCGACAGCCGAGACAATCGCGGTCAGTGATCCGCCAAGCAATGCCACCAGCATCGGCCAGACATTGCGCCGCACCAGCCCGAAATTGCGATAAAACGGCACGCCCAAAGCCACTGTGGCCGGGCCCAGAATGAAATGCACAAACTGGGCACCGTTAAAATAGGTCTGATAATCCGTGCCGGTGGCATAAAGCAGGCTGGCAACCATGACAATGGCCAGCAAAACCGGATTGACCAGCGGATTGCGCTTTGAGCGGCGCGCGCAATCATCAGCCACAAGCCAGCAAAGCAGAGTCACCGTCAGCCAGAACAAGGGCGTGGTGGAGAGATAAACCCAGAGGCGGAACGGGCTCATGGTGCATTATCCTCCATGCCAAGCCCGCGCTTGACCGCAATAAACAGATATACCGTCACCAGCAGGGTCAGCAGGGTTGAGCCAATCAGAGCTATGGCCAGAGCAAGGCCATGCGCGCCGATCAGCCCCAAATATTGCACCACGCCCACACCGGCAGGCACAAAAAACAGCGCCAGATTGCCCAGCACCCCGTCGGCCACACGGCCCAGATCACTGGCCGTGAGCTGCGCCGCATTAAAGGGGCGAAAGCGGTTCCACCCTAGCAGGCCCGCCACCAGAAAAGCGAGGCCCAGAACCGGCCCCGGCACGGGCATATTCAGCGTTCGCGCACAAATTTCGCCCATAAGCTGACAGAAAAGCAGCAGTGCAAAACCACGGATCATTCTCTCGCCCCATTTCACGCCCCGGTGCGGGCGGAATCATGCTGCCATATTTTTACAGGCTCCGCATCAGGCCTTTGGGGTGAAGGGTGCAGGACGGCGGCCCATATTCTGACGCTCCAGCATCCAGCCCGGATATTCGGAGGCCAGCGCGCTGACCTTATCCAGCGCCTGCATGTCCAGCGCATCCAGCCGGAGATTGACAGCCGCCAGATTTTGCTCCAGCTGCTCCAGCCGCTTGGCGCCGATAATCACACTGGTGACAAAAGGCTTGGCCAGCACCCATGCCAGCGCCACTTCGGCCACACTCACCTGATGTTTAGCGGCAATCTCCCGCATCACCGCCACACAGTCCCAGGCGCGGTCTTTGTTGACGGGTGGAAAATCAAAGGCATCGCGGCGGCCCTTGCTGTTGCTGGCGGCTGTGCCCGCCGTTGCGTCGGGGCCATATTTGCCGGACAAAAGCCCGCCCGCCATAGGCGACCACACCATCAGCCCCAGCTGTTCTTCCTGCATGAAGGGCACAATTTCGCGTTCAAGATCACGTCCGGCAATCGAATAATAGGCCTGCACGGTCTCAAAACGGGCAAAACCGCGCTTTTCGGAAATGCCCAGCGCCTTGGCCATGCGCCAAGCCTGCCAGTTGGAAACGCCAATATAACGCACCATGCCAGAAGACACGAGATCATCCAGCGCGCGCAGGGTCTCGTCGATCGGCGTCACCGTGTCCGTGCCATGAATCTGGTAAAGGTCGATGTGGTCGGTCTGCAACCGCTCCAGACTGGCCTTGACACTGTCCATCAGATGCCCGCGCGAGGCACCGCGGTCATTCGGCTTATCGCTCATCAGGCCGAAAGCCTTAGTGGCAATCACCACATCCTGCCGCCGCACACCGACATTGCGCAGGGCCTGACCCAGCAACCGCTCGGAATCGCCAAAGGAATAGACATCGGCCGTATCAATGAAATTGACCCCCGCCGCCAGCGCCCGCCCGACAAGCGCATCCGCCGCGCCCTGATCAACATCGGCAATCATGCCCCAGTTGCCCGCGCCGCCCGCCGCGCCAAAGGTCATGGTGCCAAGGCACAATTCAGAGACAAACAATCCGGTGCGGCCAAGCTGATTATAACGCATGAGGAATCTCCATAAAATGAACATCTGATATGGGGCGAAATTATCACAAAATAACGAATGCAGAAAATATAAGAATGAGAACCCCCGCTGTGCACATGAAATCTCCCGCACTGGCTGAAAAGCCATTGCCTCACATTAAGCGACAGCCTATGCAGGCGAATAAATTCCTCTGTTCAAGGCTCAGAAATGCCCTCCCGTTTTGCCCGTGATGCGATTATCCTTGGTCTGCTCTCCGCCATCGGCCCTTTTGCCATTGATATGTATCTGCCGGCCCTGCCCACCATTGCGGCAGATCTGAAGGTCTCGACCGCCGCGACACAAATCACCCTGATGGCGTTTTTTGTTACCTTTGGCCTGTCGCAACTGGTCTATGGCCCGGCGGCCGACATTTGGGGCCGCAAAATGCCGCTTTATGTCGGGCTGGGAATTTTTATTCTGGCCTCGCTCGGATGCCAGTTCAGCGCGGGCATTTCGCAGCTGATTCTGTTTCGCGCTCTTCAGGGTCTGGGCGCTGCGGCGGTTATGGTGATTCCGCGCGCCATTATCCGTGATCTGCATACGGGTGTGGATGCCACACGGCTGATGTCTCTGGTGATGCTGGTGATTTCTGTCTCGCCCTGCCTTGCGCCGCTCACCGGCAGCGGGCTGATTGCTGCGCTGAGCTGGCGTGCGATTTTTGCGGCTGTGGCCTTTATTGCAGTGCTGGCTTTGGCCATGACGTTTTTTGCACTGGAAGAAACCCGCCCTGTTCATCAGCGTGTCGCCTCAAGCTGGAGCGCTATTTTCCGGGCCTATGGCTCTTTGCTGACCCATGGCCGCTTTCTCAGCCTCACCTTTATGGGCGGCTTTGCCATGGCCAGTTTTTTCGTGTTTCTGGCCAGTTCCTCCTTTGTCTATATTGACCATTATGGCCTCAGCCCGACGCAGTTCAGTCTGGCCTTTGCGGTCAATGCCATGGCCTTTATCGGTGCCTCGCAATTTTCAGCACCGCTGGCCAAGCGCTTTGGCGTTGCGCCGGTGATTTCGGCTGCGGTGAATTTTTATGCAGCCATGGCCTTGCTGATGTGTCTGGTGACACTGGCCGGCGTGGACAGTCTGCCGGTGCTGATGGCGCTGCTGTTCATGACCTTTGGCGGTCTGGGGCTTGTGGTGCCCGCCAGCATGGTGCTGGCGCTGGAGGATCACGGCCCGATAGCCGGCATGGCCTCGGCTCTGGGCGGCACCCTGCAAATGGTGACCGGCGCAATGGTGATTGCGGCCATGAGCCCGTTTTTCGGCGGCAGTGTATTGCCGATGGTGATCACCATATTTCTGGCGTCCCTTTGCGCTTTTTCGCTGTCAAGACTGACCTTTGCGCAAAGGAAAATATAATAATATGATAAAAATGTCTTAGAATAATATTTTTTATTTCTTTATATGGGTATCTTTAATACTAAAGACTTAGTCATAAATTTTTAATGAAGCATAGCCTTCTGCTGAACCTGCTCTATGATTGTATACAATCAGCCGAGTCAAAGAACTCGGGCTTGACAGGGAGAGGCTCAATCTATGACACATGCAAACACCCAAACCGGTGGGGTGCTGGATCGTTCCCACACAATCGCGAAGCCCGGATTTAACCGCTGGCTGGTGCCACCTGCCGCACTGGCCGTTCATTTGTGCATCGGCATGGCCTATGGATTCAGCGTGTTCTGGCTGCCGCTGAGTCAGGCGATTGGCATTTCCAAGCCGCTGGCCTGCGCGGCGGATGCAGGCATTCTCAATGCCTTGTTCACCACCACCTGTGACTGGAAGGTCTCGGAACTGGGCTGGATGTACACGCTGTTTTTCGTGCTGCTGGGTTCTTCTGCCGCGATGTTTGGCGGCTGGCTGGAACGGGTGGGCCCGCGCAAGGCGGGTTTTGTCGCCACATTGTGCTGGTGCGGCGGCTTGTTGATTTCGGCCTTCGGGGTTTATGTGCATCAGCTCTGGATGCTCTGGCTCGGCTCCGGCGTGATTGGCGGCATTGGCCTTGGCCTTGGTTATATTTCCCCCGTCTCCACGCTGGTCAAATGGTTTCCTGACCGGCGCGGCATGGCCACCGGCATGGCGATCATGGGTTTTGGCGGCGGTGCGCTGGTCGGCTCGCCGCTGGCGGTGGAGCTGCTCAACCACTTTAAGGACGCCACCTCTGTGGGTGTCTGGCAGACATTCACCATTATGGCGGCGATTTATTTTGTTTTCATGATGGCGGGAACATTTGGCTATCGCATACCGCCCGCCAACTGGCAGCCGGAGGGCTGGACCCCGCCCGATACATCGGACCACATGATCACCACCGGCCATGTGCATCTCAACAATGCGCATAAAACCCCGCAGTTCTGGCTGATCTGGGCCGTGCTGTGCCTCAATGTGTCAGCGGGTATTGGTGTGCTGGGCGCGGCCTCGCCGATGTTGCAGGAAATTTTCGGCGGTTCGCTGATCCACATGCCGGATCTGGGTTTTGCCGCGCTTGACCCTGACCAGAAAAAGGCGATTGCGGTGATTGCCGGTGGCTTTGTTGGCCTATTGTCTCTGTTCAACATTGGCGGCCGTTTCTTCTGGGCCTCGCTGTCGGACAAAATTGGCCGGAAAACCACCTATTACACCTTCTTCGTGCTGGGGATTGTGCTCTATGCAACCACACCCTGGGCGGCCCATGCCGGGTCACTGGCGATATTCGTGGCCTGTTTCGCGGTGATTCTGTCCATGTATGGCGGCGGCTTTGCCACTGTGCCTGCCTATCTGGCGGATATGTTCGGCACGCAGTTTGTCGGCGCCATTCATGGCCGCCTGCTCACCGCATGGTCAACGGCAGGCATTATCGGGCCGGTTGTGGTCAATTATATCCGTGAATTCAACAAAAATGCCGGCGTGCCTGCCGACAAGCTCTATGATTTCACGCTTTATGTGCTGGCGGGTTTTCTGGTGCTGGGCCTGATCTGCAATGCCCTGATCCGCCCTGTTGATCAAAAATGGTTCATGAGCGAAGCCGAGGTCGCGGCTTTGCAAAAGAACGGCAGCGAGACCGCACGCTCCGGCAGTCAGGGCATTGGCGCTGGCGGTCTTGATGCCTTCGCGGCTCTGGCCTGGGCGGCTGTCAGCATACCCGTGCTCTGGGGCATCTGGCGGGTGCTGAAACAGGCCGTGGTGCTGTTTGGCTGAGGCGGACGTTCACACAATATCAAGGGGGCCATTCCGGCCCCCTTTTTTATGATGTTTGCCTTGGAGTTAAAACCCGCTATAGCTTGCGCCTGCTGTTTTGAGGGTTCCGGAGTACAAATGCCGCCTGTTCTGAATGTGTCCGGCCTGACCAAGATCTATGGTGCGCAAAGGGCTGTCGATCATTTATCGTTTCAGGTTCATGCCGGTGAGATTGTCGGCCTGCTCGGCCTCAATGGCGCAGGCAAAAGCACCACAATCAATATGATTTTAGGCGTGCTTGAGCCCAATGAGGGCCGGATTGTCATTCAGGGCCATGATGTGGCGCGCGAACGGCAGGCGGCGCTGCAATGCACCAATTTTTCGGCTGTCTATGCGCCTTTGCCCGGTAATCTGACGGTTGAGCAAAATTTGCGCATTTTCGGCATGATTTATGCTGTGCCGTCCTTGCAGGCGCGCATTGAGCAGGTGCTGGCCGAATATGACCTCACAGGGTTCCGCACGACGCGCTGCGGATTTCTCTCTTCGGGCGAAAACAGCCGCGTGCTGCTGGCCAAGGCCATGCTCAACAGCCCGCAGCTTCTGCTGCTGGACGAGCCCACCGCCTCGATTGACCCCGCCAATGCGCAGGACATCCGCCGTCACATTCAGGCCTTTGCCAAAAAACGCAATGGTGCCGTGCTCTGGACCAGCCATAATATGTATGAGGTGGAAGAGGTGTGTGACCGTATTCTCATTCTCTCGCATGGCCGGATTTTGCTGGAAGGCGACCCGAAAACCCTGCCCGCCGCCCATGGCAAAGCCACATTGGAAGCCCTTTTTGTTGAAATTGCCCGCGACAGCGTGCCCGACGGGCTGAATGCCGGAGAGCGGTCATGACCATACACCGGATCGCCGCCATTGTTCTGCGGCAATATTATCTGCTGCGCGGCAGCCCCTCGCGCCTGCTGCCGTTGTTTGCCTGGGTGGCGATTGATATTGTGCTCTGGGGCTTTTTCACCCGCTATCTGGATGAGATCAGCCCCTCCGGCCTTGGCACATTTGCGGCGCTGCTGGGGGCCGTGCTGCTGTGGGATTTTCTCACTCGCGTCATGCAGGGCGTGACCATGGCGTTTTTTGAGGATGTGTGGTCGCGCAATTTCCTCAATTTTTTTGCCACCCCGCTGCATATTGGCGAATATATTGCCGGACTGGTGGTGACAGGCATCATCACCAGCCTGTTTGGTTTGACAGCAATGATTCTGGTGGCCAGTCTGGTGTTTGGCCTGTCTTTTGCCGCCTATGGGCTGGCGCTGCTGCCCTTCATGCTGGTGCTGTTTTTATTCGGGCTGGCGCTGGGCATTCTGGGCTCCGCGCTGGTGCTGCGGCTGGGCCCGGCGGCGGAATGGCTGATCTGGCCAATTCCGGCCATTCTCTCGCCCTTTGCCTGCGTGTTTTATCCGCTGAACGTCTTGCCGGTCTGGATGCAGGCCATCGCCAGGCTCATGCCTGCCTCTTATGTGTTCGAGGCGATGCGGGCGATAACGCAGCGCCATGAATTTATGACCATGCCGCTGATGGTCGCGCTGGCTTTGGCGTCAGCCTATCTCATGGGCGCGGTGCTGGTGTTTATCTCGGTGTATCGC
>DAIMHB010000015.1:0-13343 GCA_036723545.1 Beijerinckiaceae bacterium | reverse complement strand
ATCGCGCAGGGTGCTTTCGACAATGCGGGTGGCCTCCAGCGTCATCAGGCGGCCCTTGTTCTGGCCCTGAAACTCCGGCTCCCGAATGAACACCGAGATCATCGCGGCGCAGGTCACCATCACATCATCGGTGGTAACAGAGGCGAAGCGCTTGGCCTGACCAATGCGTTCGGCATGGTCTTTCAGACCACGCAGCAGCGCAAGGCGAAGGCCCGCCTCATGCGTGCCGCCGTCCGGCGTGGGAATGGTGTTGCAATAGGAGCGCACATAGCCGTCATCTCCCGCCAGCCAGCACACCGCCCATTCGACAGAACCGTGACCGGCGGCTTTTTCCACCTTGCCGGTGAACATGGTTTCGGAAACGAGATCGACATTTTCGGTCTCATTGGCCAGATAATCCTTCAGGCCGCCGGGATAATGAAACACCGCTTCTGCCGGAATTTTGCTGGCCTCATCCAGCAGGCTGGGGTCGCAATGCCAGCGGATTTCAACACCGCTGAACAGATAGGCCTTGGAACGTGTCATTTTAAACAGGCGTTCCGGCTTGAAATGTGCGTCTGTGCCAAAAATCTGGCTGTCCGGCTTGAAGCGCACCTTGGTGCCGCGCCGGTTCTGCACTTTGCCAAGGGTGTTCAGGCTGGTGACCGCATGGCCGCGCTCAAAGGCCTGTGCATAGAGCATCTGGCCGCGCGCCACCTCCACTTCCAGCCGGCAGGACAAAGCATTGACAACCGAAACACCAACGCCGTGCAACCCGCCGGAGGTTTGATACGCGCCCGAATCAAATTTGCCACCCGCGTGCAGCGTGGTCATAATCACTTCCAGCGCCGATTTATCCGGAAATTTCGGATGCGGATCAATGGGAATGCCGCGGCCATTGTCGGTAATGCTGATCCAGTCGTCCGCCTCAATGGACACATCAATCCATGTGGCATATTTGGCCACGGCTTCATCCATGGCATTGTCGATAACCTCGGCAAAGAGGTGATGCAGCGCGGCCTCGTCTGTGCCGCCAATATACATGCCGGGGCGGCGGCGCACCGGCTCCAGCCCTTCCAGCACCTCGATGGAGGAGGCATTATAGCTTTCCGCTGATTTGAGCGCGACGGTGGGCGGCTTATCCGTCAGGGTTTTGAGTTCGGTTTTTTTGTCAGAACTGGCGCGAGATTTAGGCGCTAGTGCCGGAGCCGCTGAGCCGAAAAGGTCGTCGTCATTCATTCTGGTGCAGGTCTTTCGTGATTCGTCAGAGCTCTTTATGCCACAAGGGGGGCCGTTCTGTGAAACTCTGTGCGCAGTTATGCACGCTAAAAGCACTGAGCCAGGCCGCGCCTGTGGCTGCGCCGTTCTTATGCCTTGGCGGAGGGCTGTTTGGCAATGGTCATCTGGCGAGACAGGCTGATCGAAACCTCTGGTAATCTTCGTCATTGCGGGCTTTATAGGCCTGTGCTGCGGCAAGAAGGGGGTTTGTGTCGGCACTTTCGCCATATGCAATCAATATATCCGGGCCATCAGCACCCTGACGCGCCGCGCCGCGCAAATGCATGGCGGCGGCCATTTCGCCCATGTGGTTGAAGGCCTCGCTTAAGCTGCTGAAGGCGCTGGACCTGTGCTTGGCGAGATGCGCCAGATCCAGTCTGTCCTCCTGCGGTTGCAATTCGCGCATGATATAGTCGCGCGTGGCGGTGCGGGTTGCGGCAAGGGCACGGGCGGGCATGGCTTGCAGCCGCTTTTGCAAGGTTACCACGCGGCTGGCCTCATCCGGCCATTGGGGCTGGTGCTGTGGCATCAGCCCTGCCGCGACCGAAGGCGCGGCGCTTTTCAGGTCGAACATGGCATTTTTATCAGGATCACCGCGCCCCCTCACCAGAAGGGCATAACGCGCCAGCCCCAGACTACCCAGCCCGGCAATGTGGAAGGCCATGTCCCGCAGGTCAAAATATCCGGCCTCCGGCGCGGTCCGTTGGCCGAGAAATTTCGTCACGCTGTCCGGCGTTTCGTCATGCGGCCCGCAGGGCATATAATGTTTGTCGTCGCAGTTGAATTTGCGCAGGCCATGTTTGACCGTGGTGCGGGCATCGAGAAAATCCGCGCGTTTGCGTTCAGAGATTTGCTGAAACAGCGCCTTGATCGCGCCGGTGGCGATTTCCGACTCCGACCAGATGGCCTTGCCGCCCGCCAAAACCCGCAGATAAGCGGCAAAACTTTGCGCGGCAAAGGCCTCGGCCTCGCGCGAGGGCAGGCCCATTTCAGCGCAGGCCAGCAGAATGGAGGTGCCCAGCCGCACAAGATCAGCGCTGAGCGGGCCAAAACAGGCCTCGTCAAAATCATTGACATCAAAATAATTGAGCAGGTTGTCGGCACGATAAACACCGAAATTTTCAACGTGAAGGTCGCCGCAAATCCAGCCCTTGGGCGCGGCGGGCAGGCCATATTGCGCCGCATGGCCATAAAACACATGGGCCGTGGCGCGAAAAAACGCGAAAGATGACTCCGCCATAGCCTGATATTTGCGCGGCAACAGGCGCGGGTCACGCCCCGCATTGAAGGTTTCAATGCAGCAGACACCATCATCATGCGGCAAAACAGCCATAGAACAGACCCCATATTGCGCAACGGCAAATTCAAATTGAACGCAACCCCAGTCTCATAGTATCTGATGGCCAGAATGTCAGGCCTGTGGGCCCGAACCCCAAACCCAAAGGTTATAACGTGTCCAGAGTTGAAGTCGCCGCCTTTTATCACTTTGCCCGCCTGCCGCAGTTTCAGGCGTTGCAACAGCCGGTGCAGGCCTTATGCGACAGCCTTGGCGTCAAAGGCATATTGCTGCTGGCGGACGAGGGCGTCAATGGCACGATTGCCGGCAGTGCCGAGGGGGTGGCCAGAGTGCTGGCCTTTCTGCGCGCCATTCCCGGTGTGGAAGCGATGGAACACAAGATGTCCTGGGCTGAGGCCATGCCGTTTTTGCGCATGAAGGTGCGCCTCAAAAAGGAAATTGTCACCATTGGCGACAAAAGCGTCGATCCGCTTGCGCGCGTCGGCACCTATGTTGAGGCCGAAAACTGGAACGAATTGATTTCACAGCCCGATGTGCTGCTGGTGGATACGCGCAATGAATTTGAGGTGCGGGTAGGCACATTCCGCGGCGCGCTTGACCCCAAAACCAAGAGCTTTGGCGAATTTCCGGCCTTTGTGCGCGCGCATCTTGACCCGAAGGCCAATACCAAAATCGCCATGTTCTGCACGGGCGGCATCCGCTGCGAAAAAGCCAGCAGCTTCATGTTGCAGGAGGGATTTCCGGAGGTTTATCACCTCAAGGGCGGTATTCTGAAATATCTGGAGACCATTCCCCCTGAGCAAAGCCTGTGGGACGGCGGCTGTTTTGTCTTTGATCAGCGGGTGGCGGTGGGACATGGCCTCACCCCGCTTAATCTGGCGGTGTGTTATGGCTGCCGCGCGCCGCTGGAGGCCGAAGACCTCGCCTCGCCGGACTATGAGGAGGGCGTCTCCTGCCCGCATTGCGCGGGGCTGCTGACGCTGGAGCAGAAAGCCTCCGCCCGCGAGCGGCACCATCAGGTGAAGCTGGCGCAGGCGCGCGGTGCGCAGCATCTCGGGCCGGATGAAGGTTCATGAATTATGACTCATAGCGGTTGGGAATATTTTTTTGGCATAGTATTTGTTATAAAATTAATTTCGTCTCTTTTAGGGGATGAGAGAAAAAAACCTGAAAATTTATTTGGAAGTCAAAAATTAAATAAATCAAATATAAAATATAAAAATTATGATGATCCATATTTTTACAAAAATTCAATACCGGAAATATCGCCAAAAATTGAATTAGAGATTATAGAAGATGAGAAAATAAAAAATAAATTTATTATTCAAAATCAAGCACAAGAATTGGCAAAGGCTGAACTAGCACGAATTATAAAACTTTATGTGCCGACTCTCGATGAATTGAGAGGGCTTACATCTCAGGCTTTCGAAGATGCAATGGCATCGCTCTTTGGACGCCTGGGCTATAAAGTTGAGCAGACCCCTTATACCAATGATCATGGTCGTGATGCTATCATGTACATCGACGGTAAAAAGATACTGCTCGAGTGTAAGAAATATAATGAAAAAGGCGTTTCGGGCAGAGAACAACTTCAGAAGTTTCATTCTGCAATTATTTTTGATAAAGCCGATTCTGGGTTCTTTGTTACGACTGGAACCGTGACTGAAGGTGCTTCTCAATTTGCAAAGAAAGTCTCGATTGAGATTATTCATGGCGCAATGATATTGGATTTATATCGTAAGGCTATTGGAACAGCATCTGAGGATTTAGCATACAAAGCAGCTTGTAAAATTTGTGGATCAATAGTCAAGCATTCTGTTGGTTCTTATGATGAAATTGAATGTTCCAATGGACATAAAGTAGAACCTACAATCAATCTCACCGATTTGCAGTCAGGTGTATTTCATTCAAATATTCAATCGAAAAAATGCCCAAAATGTTCTGCACCCATGCGTCTTATTAAAGGGCGTAAAGGGCAATTCTGGGGGTGCACTTGGTGGCCAAAATGCCATTCATCTTTGTCAGTAAATAATAAATAATGATTCATATAACAATTTCTGTTTTTGCAGAAATTAAACGTCTTCATTATAAGCAATGTCGATAATTTCATATCTTCATCTCGAGCGAAGCGCTGCGACTTATTGCCTTTGATGGGTATGGATTGCTTCACTTCGTTCGCAATGACAATGGAGCGTGATTGTCTTTTGCCACTCACCCCAGCCCTCTGCCCGCCATGCGGAGAGAGGGAGACGTGCACGGATTCTGGCCATAAATGAGACGCTCGCGCATTTTCAAAGGGTGCCCGTGAAACAAAAAAGGCGGCCCGAAGGCCGCCTTTAAGGGTGTCATCCTGTTAAGATTTAGCAGGAATAATACATGTCGAATTCAACCGGATGCGGGGTCATTTCAAAACGCATCACTTCGGTCATTTTCAGCTCGATATAAGCGTCGATGAAGTCGTCATTGAACACGCCGCCCGCCTTGAGGAAGGTGCGGTCCTTGTCAAGGCTGGCGAGCGCTTCACGCAGGCTGCCGCAGACGGTCGGGATTTTCTTCAGTTCCTTTGGCGGCAGATCGTAGAGATCCTTGTCCATGGCCGCGCCCGGATCAATCTTGTTGATGATGCCGTCAAGGCCTGCCATCAGCATCGCCGAGAAGGCGAGATAGGGGTTAGCTGTCGGGTCAGGGAAACGCACCTCAACGCGTTTGGCCTTCGGATTGTTGGTGTAAACGATACGGCAGGAGGCCGAACGGTTACGCGCCGAATAGGCCAGCAACACCGGCGCTTCATAGCCGGGAACCAGACGCTTGTAGGAGTTGGTCGATGGATTGGTGAAGGCATTCAGCGCCTTGGCATGCTTGATGATGCCGCCGATATACCACAGGCATTCTTGGCTGAGATCAGCATATTTATTGCCGGCAAACATCGGCTTGCCCGCTTTCCAGATCGACTGGTGAACATGCATGCCCGAACCATTGTCGCCAAAAACAGGCTTTGGCATGAAGGTTGCGGTCTTGCCATAGGAATTTGCAACCTGATGGATGCAATATTTATAAATCTGGAGATGGTCGCCCATTGTGGTGAGCGTGCCGAACTTCAGGCCAAGCTCGTGCTGGGCCGAGGCCACTTCGTGATGGTGCTTTTCCACAACCGCGCCCATCGAGGCCATAGCGGCCAGCATTTCGCCGCGCATGTCCTGGGCATTGTCCATCGGCGGAACGGGGAAATAGCCGCCCTTTTTCGCAATACCATGGGCGAGGTTGCCGCCTTCATATTCGGTGTCGGTGTTGGAGGGCAGTTCGCGCGCGTCCAGCTTGAAACCGGTGTTATAGGGGTCGGCCTTGTAGCGCACGTCGTCGAAGATGAAGAATTCAGCTTCAGGGCCAATATAGACGGTGTCGCCGATGCCGGTGGACTTGAGGAAGGCTTCCGCCTTCTTGGCAATGCCGCGCGGATCGCGGTTATAGGGCTCGCCGGTTGAAGGCTCAAGAATGTCGCAGATGATGACGAGGGTCGGGGCCGCGAAGAACGGGTCCATGCAGGCGCTGGTCGGGTCGAGCATCAGGGTCATGTCGGATTCGTTGATGGCCTTCCAGCCGGCAATCGACGAGCCGTCAAACAATGTGCCGTCCGCAAACATGTCTTCGTCAACAATGCTCTGATCAAAGGTGACATGCTGCCACTTGCCGCGCGGATCTGTGAAGCGCAGATCGACATATTTCACATCATTGTCTTTAATAAACTGGAGAACGTCCTTAGCGGTCTTCATTTTCATGCCTCTCTGATCAGTCTCTTTGGGTGAGACGTTAGTTAACTCTGGCGCGGTTTAAATCGCGTCATTTCCAATTTCGCCAGTGCGGATGCGGATGGCGTTTTCAATTGATGATACAAAAATCTTGCCATCGCCGATGCGACCTGTCTGTGCGGCCTTTTTTATGGCCTCAATAGCACGTTCGACATGTTCATCAACCACAACCACCTCGATTTTCACCTTGGGTAAAAAATCCACCACATATTCCGCACCGCGATAAAGCTCGGTATGGCCCTTTTGACGACCAAATCCCTTGGCCTCAATCACGGTGATGCCCTGCAAGCCGGCGTCCTGCAAGGCTTCCTTCACCTCATCGAGCTTGAAAGGCTTAATGATCGCTTCGATTTTCTTCATCTTCGCGCGCATCCCTGGCTGCTTCGGCGGGAAAATTCGCCACCTGAAGTTCAATATGTTCTTAGCATTCTGTGTGCCAACGCGCCAAGCCGATTTATCATGATGAAAAATCAGTTTTTTGGCAGGGATGTGATAAATTTTGCCTTATAATTAGGCAATATGATTAAATTTAATGCAAAATTTTCAGCACGCCCTCGTTCAAATTTTGGGCGGTGTTGGCGGCGCGGCCTGATGGATGCCCGTTTCGCAGGCAATATGTGCAGGGCTGGGTCGGCAAGGCCGCGTGATTCCCGCGCACCTGATTCCCGCGGCGTCACAGTTTAGGTTCAGCGGGCAGGATGCGAGGCCGGTGCGCGAATGAGGGAATAATCTGCTGCTGTTCTGGTAGCTTAACCGATAAATTGACAGATTTATGGCTTGTCCGGCACAGAAGATGAAAGAACCTTGGTTCTTGCAAACTTTTTTGCTGCATAATGTTTCATCCATTGCTATAGAACCGCACCCTATGCGACGGGAAGACCGGCGCGGGAACACTGTTGCGGGCGTGGCGGAACTGGTAGACGCACTGGATTTAGGTTCCAGCGGTGCAAACCGTGGGGGTTCGACTCCCTCCGCCCGCACCAGAGTTCCCTCGTTCTGATGTGAACGTCAAGATATGTGTAACAAGACGTTAATGATCAAAAGACGTGTAATTGAGAAGGCGATCAAACTATGCAAGTGACCGAAATTCTGAGCGAAGGCCTCAAGCACGAGTTCAAGGTGGTGCTCCCTGTGGCCGATCTTTCGGCCAAACTGGACACTGAACTCGCCAGCCTTAAAGACAAGGTGAAGATCAACGGCTTCCGTCCCGGCAAAGTGCCCACCAGCCATATGAAGCGGGTCTATGGCCGTTCCGTCATGGCAGATGTGTTGCAGAATGCTGTGAACGAAGCCAACCAGAAGATTGTGTCCGACAAGGGCCTGCGTCTGGCGATGGAGCCGAAGGTCAATTTCCCGACCGAACAGGCTGAAATTGAAAAGGCCATCGCCGGTGAGGGGGATCTTGCCTATACCGTGTCTCTGGAAAGCCTGCCGAGCTTTGAAATCGGTTCATTTGCCGATATCGAGCTGACCCGTCAGGTGGCCGATGTGACAGATGTCGACATTCAGGAAACGCTGGACCGTATGGCGTTGCAGAACCGCACCTTCTCGCCTGTTGAGGATGCTGCTCATGGCGCGGCCAAGGGCGAGCAGGTCACCATTGATTTCGTGGGCAAGATCAAGGGCGAAGCCTTTGAGGGTGGCACAGGCGAAGGCATGGATGTCGTGATCGGCTCCAACACCTTCATTCCGGGCTTTGAGGACCAGCTCATCGGCATCAAGGCCGGTGAATCGCGTAAGGTTTCGGTCAAGTTCCCTGTGAACTATCTTGAGGCCCGTCTGGCCGGTCAGGCCGCAGAATTTGATGTGACCGCCAAGGCCATCGCCACGCCGGATGAATTCTCCATCACCGATGAATTTGCCAAGGGCTATGGCTTTGAAGATCTGGCCAAGATGAAAGAGGCCATTCAGGCCAATATGATCAGCCAGTTTTCCGGCACAGCCCGCGAAAAGGTGAAGCGCGCCTTGCTGGACGCGCTCGACAAGCGCTATTCTTTCGCCTTGCCCGAAGGCCTCGTGGAGCAGGAATTCGCCAATATCTGGCGTCAGGTGGAAGCTGAGCAGAAGTCCAGTGGCCGCACCTTTGCCGATGAGGACACAACCGAAGAGGCCGCGCGCGTGGAATATCGCGCCATTGCCGAGCGCCGCGTGCGCCTTGGCCTTGTGCTGGCCGAAGTGGGTGACAAGTCCGGCGTGAAGGTTTCGGATGAGGAGGTCAGTCAGGCTCTGGTTGCCCGTGCCCGTCAATATCCGGGTCAGGAAAAGCAGGTCTGGGATTTCTACCGCCAGAATCCTGAGCGTCTTGCCGAAATTCGTGCTCCGCTGTTCGAGGAAAAAGTTGTGGATCACATCATATCTCTGGCCAAGGTCAGCGATGTGAAGGTGACCCGCACCGAGCTGTTCAAAACCGACGAGGACGCTGCAGCTCCGGAGGCTGAGCAGCCTGCTGCCGCCGCCAAGGCTGAAAAGCCAGCGGCCAAGCCAAGAAAGAAAAAGGCTGAGGCTGAAAAGTCTGCCGAATAATTTTCAAAAAAGAGCAGCATATAAACTTTTAGGATAAAGTTTGGCCTCTGCTCTTTGCGAAAATGTAATGGATACCTATGTAGGGTCTGGACGGGTGATTCCTGCCCAGGCCCTTCGCAATTAGAGACGAGACCATGCGCGATCCAATAGACGTTTATAACAATTATCTCGTGCCCATGGTGGTCGAGCAGTCAAACCGCGGCGAACGTTCGTTTGATATTTATTCCCGCCTGCTGCGTGAGCGTATTGTGTTTGTCACCGGCCCTGTTGAGGATAATATGGCCTCGGTCATTGTGGCACAGCTGCTGTTTCTGGAATCGGAAAATCCGAAAAAAGAAATTGCCATGTATATCAATTCGCCGGGCGGTGTGGTGACATCCGGCCTCTCCATCTATGATACGATGCAGTTCATCCGCCCGAAAGTGTCAACGCTCTGCATGGGGCAGGCCGCCTCCATGGGTTCGCTGCTGCTCACCGCTGGTGAGGCCGGTATGCGCTTTGCCCTGCCCAATGCCCGCGTGATGCTGCATCAGCCTTCCGGCGGATTTCAGGGGCAGGCCTCCGACATCCAGCGCCATGCCGAGGACATCATGAAGGTGAAACGGCGCCTGAATGATATTTATGTGAAGCATACCGGTCGTGATTATGACACGATTGAGCGTACACTGGACCGTGATCATTTTATGTCTGCTGAAGAATCAAAAGCCTTCGGCATCATTGATGATGTGGTGACAAAACGCGCTGACGAGAGCGCCGACGCAAAATAATGCCGGACTGGCGTGGTGCCGGTCGCGTTTGGATGCTACAACTTGCGCGGGTATTTCCCGCGCAAAAATTGGATTAATGCGGCCATTGCTACCTTTTATTAGGAAGCTTGAGCCTATAGTTTTATTTTGCCGGAATTCGAGTCGCAGAATGCGGACTGTTTCCGGCGTGAAGGAGATGATTATGAGCAAGGTAGGCGCCTCAGACTCTAAAAATACGCTATACTGCTCATTCTGCGGCAAAAGCCAGCATGAAGTGCGCAAGCTCATTGCGGGCCCGACCGTGTTTATCTGTGATGAATGCGTTGAGCTGTGCATGGACATTATCCGCGAGGAAAACAAAACCTCGCTGGTCAAAAGCAAGGACGGCATTCCTACCCCGCGCGAAATCTGTAAGGTGCTGGATGATTATGTCATCGGCCAGCCGCAGGCCAAGCGGGTGCTCTCCGTTGCCGTGCATAATCATTACAAACGGCTGAACCATTCCACCAAAAACAATGATATTGAGCTGAACAAGTCCAATATTCTGCTGATTGGCCCCACCGGCTCGGGCAAGACATTGCTGGCCCAGACTTTGGCGCGCATTCTTGATGTGCCCTTCACAATGGCCGACGCCACAACCCTCACCGAAGCGGGCTATGTGGGTGAGGATGTCGAGAATATCATTCTGAAGCTGTTGCAGGCCTCTGATTATAATGTGGAACGTGCCCAGCGCGGTATTGTTTACATTGACGAAATCGACAAAATCAGCCGCAAGTCGGACAATCCGTCGATCACGCGCGATGTCTCGGGCGAGGGTGTGCAGCAGGCCCTGCTGAAAATCATGGAAGGCACGGTTGCTTCTGTGCCCCCCCAGGGCGGGCGCAAACATCCGCAGCAGGAGTTCCTGCAGGTGGATACAACCAATATTCTGTTCATCTGCGGTGGGGCTTTCTCCGGTCTTGAGCGCATCATCTCGGCGCGTGGCAAGGGCACCAGCATCGGCTTTGCGGCCAAGGTGCAGGCCCCCGACGACCGCCGCACCGGCGAGATTTTCCGGCAGGTGGAGCCGGAAGATCTGCTGAAATTCGGCCTTATTCCCGAATTTGTTGGCCGTCTGCCGGTGATTGCCACCCTAGAAGACCTTGATGAGGATGCGCTGAAGAAAATTCTGACCGAGCCGAAAAATGCTCTGGTCAAGCAGTATCAGCGCCTGTTCGAGATGGAAGATACCGAACTCACCTTCCAGGATGAAGCCCTCGGTGTTGTGGCCAAAAAGGCGATTGAACGGCGCACCGGCGCGCGTGGTTTGCGCTCCATCATGGAAGGAATTTTGCTGGACACAATGTATGATCTGCCCGGCCTTGAGGGCGTCAGTCAGGTGGTCATCGGGCCGGAAGTGGTCGAAGGCAAGGCGCATCCGCTTTACATTTATGATGACCGCGAAAAGGCCGGTGCCAGCGCCTGACCTTTCGCTGCGCACAAGCGGATATAAGCCATAAAACGGGATGCCCACTAAGTGTGATGCATCCCGTTTTGCTGATGGGCAACAGGTTTAACTGAAATTTAATTCATATATCTTCGTGTGAAAGCGATTTCATATCTTGAAAAGCCCGTTTCCCCGCGCCATGTGACAAAAGGCAGGGAAGGACGCGCAGGTTTTGGTTACAGTCTATCAAACCGGCCTGTGATGTGGATTGAGTTTTGTCCTCACTTGCCTAATATAAACCTGTCGGGAGTGCCATAGGGGCTCTGCGACACAGGATTTTACAAAGAGAGTTTGATCTTTGTGCCGTCCTGATTCTTTGCGGCGGCCGGTTGGCGTCCAAAGGATGACAACGCGAATAGGATATGAAAATGACAGCCAAGAAAGCTGCCCCTCAGCCGGGCGTGATTGAATCTTTCCCCGTTTTGCCTTTGCGGGATATTGTTGTTTTTCCAAATATGATTGTGCCGCTGTTTGTTGGCCGGGAAAAATCCATTCGCGCGCTCGAAGAAATGATGAAAAACGAGCAGTTCATTTTGCTCGCCACCCAGAAAAATGCTTCGGATGATGATCCGGCCCCTGAGGGCATCCATTCCATCGGCACTCTGGCCAGCGTGTTGCAGCTGCTCAAATTGCCGGACGGCACTGTCAAGGTGCTGGTGGAAGGCGTGAGCCGCGCCCGCGTGCACCGCTATACCCGCACCGACGATTATTATGAGGCCGATGCCGAAGCCCTTGCCGAGGCAGATCTTGACAATGTCGAGGTGGAGGCGCTCGCCCGCTCCGTCACCGCCGAATTTGAAGGCTATGTCAAGCTCAACAAGAAAATCTCGCCCGAGATTGTCGCAACTGTCGCGCAGATCACCAATCCCAGCAAGCTTGCGGATACCGTGGCCTCGCATCTGGCTGTGAAATTGAGCGACAAGCAGGATGTGCTGGAGATGACCTCGGTCATCAAGCGGCTGGAGAAATGTCTGGCCCTGATGGAGGGCGAGATTTCCGTGCTTCAGGTGGAAAAGCGTATCCGCACCCGCGTGAAACGCCAGATGGAAAAGACCCAGCGCGAATATTACCTCAATGAGCAGATGAAGGCGATCCAGAAAGAACTGGGTGACGGCGAGGACGGCAAGGACGATCTGGCTGAAATCGAGGAGCGGATCAAAAACACCAAGCTCTCGAAGGAAGCGCGCGACAAGGCCACAGCTGAACTGAAAAAGCTGCGCCATATGTCGCCGATGTCCGCCGAAGCCACAGTCGTGCGCAATTATCTTGACTGGCTGCTGGCACTGCCCTGGGGCAAGAAGTCCAAGGTCAAGAAAGACCTGCCCGCCGCACAGGCGGTGCTGGATGCTGACCATTATGGCCTTGCCAAGGTCAAGGAGCGCATCATCGAATATCTGGCGGTGCAGCAGCGCGCCAACAAGCTTTCTGGCCCTATTCTCTGCCTTGTCGGCCCTCCGGGCGTCGGCAAAACCTCGCTGGGCAAGTCGATTGCCAAGGCCACGGGGCGTGAATTTGTGCGCATGTCGCTGGGCGGCGTGCGTGATGAGGCTGAAATCCGTGGTCATCGCCGCACCTATATCGGCTCCATGCCGGGCAAGGTGATTCAGTCGATGCGCAAGGCCAAAACCTCCAATCCGCTGTTCCTGCTCGATGAAATCGACAAAATGGGCATGGATTTCCGCGGCGACCCGTCATCGGCGCTGCTGGAAGTGCTTGACCCTGAACAGAACGCCACCTTCTCCGATCATTATCTCGAAGTGGATTATGATCTCTCGGGCGTGATGTTTGTTACCACCGCCAATACGCTGAACATCCCCGGGCCCTTGATGGACCGTATGGAGATCATCCGTCTGGCGGGCTACACCGAAGACGAGAAGCTGGAAATTGCCAAAAAGCATCTGATTCCGGCGGCTATCGTCAAGCATGGCCTGATCGAGAAGGAATGGTCGATTGATGACGCGGCCCTGCTGGAGGTGATCCGCCGCTACACCCGCGAGGCGGGTGTGCGCAATCTGGAGCGTGAGATTTCCAATCTGGCCCGCAAGGCCGTGAAGGAAATTCTCATGTCGAAGAAAAAGAAAATCGGCGTGACGGAAAAGAACCTGCCGGACTTCCTCGGCGTGCCGCGCTACCGCTTTGGCGAGGCGGAAACCGAAGATCAGGTGGGTGTGGTCACAGGTCTGGCCTGGACAGAGGTGGGCGGCGAGTTGCTGACCATCGAAGGCGTG
>DAIMHB010000014.1:0-13802 GCA_036723545.1 Beijerinckiaceae bacterium | reverse complement strand
GCTGAAAGCCGGACTACAGTTTTTGCTGTTTGGGCGCGGGCCTTTAAGCCTGAGCCTGAATCAGGCGGGAGGGTTTGTCAGAACCCGTCCTGAACTGCCCCGCGCGAATATTCAGCTTTATTTTCAGGCGATCAGCACCTATGGCGCGGCAATGGGCACACGGCCTTTGCTGACCCCCGACCCCTTCCCCGGCTTCAACATCGGCCTGTCCACCTGCAAACAAACCAGCCGTGGTTCGATCATGGCCACGTCCAATGACCCTTATGCGCCGCCGGTGATCGAGGCCAATGCCTTTGGCACCGCGCATGATTTGCAAGACATGCTGGAGGGCGTGAAATTACTGCGTATTCTGGCGCAGCAACCGGCCCTTGCCCCGCTGATTGCCGAAGAACTGGCACCGGGGCCGGATGTGGTGACGGATGAACAGATTATTGCCGATTTCCGCGCGCGTTCGGGCACCGTCTATCACCCCTGCGGCACCTGCCGCATGGGGCCGGATGCACAGACATCGGTTGTGGATGCGCGCCTGCGCGTGCATGGCCTTACAGGCCTGCGGGTGGTGGATGCCTCCATTTTCCCCTCGGTGATTTCCGGCAATACCAATGCGCCTGTGATGATGGTGGCGACCAAAGCAGCTTCGATGATTCTGGCCGATGCGCAACAGGCCTGATAACAACTTCAAATATAATTTCATTTGAAATAATATCTGAATATTGAGTATATAGGCTATGATGACAATGGCCTATCGATTCTTTATTTCTACATATCGGTTGTGCAACCGGTGCAGGCTTTATATTGTTATAGCGGCGGCGTTGTTTATGCTGCCACAGGTTGCGCTGGCCGATCCATATTGCAGTGTTGTTAACGGTAGTAGTCCTACACTCAATTACGGTAATCTTGTTGCAGGCAGCGACGCCACATCCAGCTTGACGTTCACTGTAGGCTGCACATTCGATGGACACGGCCATCCTGCGGACACAATGGCTTATGTCTGTGTGGATATGCCGCCTGACAGTGCAACCTCTACAACCCGCACCCTGCTCAGCGGCACCAAATCCATCACGCATGAGCTGTATAAGGATGCTAACCACACTCAGATCTGGGGTGCGTGGTCCACAACCAACCCCACCTATAAAGCCTATGGTGGTGTTCAGGTCTATTTGACAGGGCCGATAGAATCAACGGCGACAGACGCGAATGCAACTTTCGCCAATCAGACCACATTCACAGTTTATGGCAAAATCAGCAAAGATCAGACATTAGGGGTTCCCGGAACCTATTCTAGATCCTTTGCAACCTCACTAACGCAGCCCATTGTCTATTATTCAAAAAATACCCCCTGCACCAATCCGGCAAATAATTGGAATGGCGGGGCAGGGCCTGGTGAAACCGGCTGGGCCTTGCCCAAAGATAATGGAGGCACCTTCACCTTCACCGCCGCAATCAATTCCACATGCAGCATATTTATAAACACAACGGATATAAAAAACCCTAATAATAATGCGAATATCAGTTTAAATGCGACGCTGAATTCGGATAACACGATTTCTAAAATCGACACGATGGTACCAATATATGCCCTTTGCACAAATACAACGCCTTATCTCATCGGCGTAAGCAGTAATAACTATACCGGCTCAGGTCTTAACATCCTGTACGCTCTCAAAAACAACAAGGGCAGCGTGCCTTACGGTATCTATACAGACGCAGCATATAAAAACATCTGGGTTGATGTGAAAGACACCACAAATTGCAAATCAACCTCTCCGCATTGTATTTCCGGCACGGGAACAGGAGCCATATCGGCTGCAATTCCGCTATATTTGAGAATTTTTGCATCACCTGCATCTGTCGGCACCTATACCGACACCGTGACAGTGACGCTCCAATATTGAATATCTGTCACTAGACTGCGCCGCGCAGAGATTGCCGGTGCCTTCGGGCGCATCACCAATTTAGGCCTGTACGGACCCGCTCATCTGTTCAGATGCACTTCACCGGCCCGATTTTCACCTGATTGCCCTTTTGCGGTGTGAAGGGGAAGCTGGCCCGGCACTGGCCCTTTTCTGTAATGATTGTGACAGTGTTTTGCGATTTCAGGCCACTGACATAGGCCATGCCGTCATATCCGAGGAAAAATTCATCGCCGCCCGTCACTCTGCCGGTTGAGCCGCTGGGCACAAAAGACCCGTCATTTTGAACAAAGGTGACAAGCGCGGCATTAGAGCCGTCTTTAGGTGTGAAATCAACGAACACGCCGCCATGATCGGCCGGCGCAACAACCTTTTGCGAAACCTCGAATTGCGAGTCAACGGGCAGATTTGACGGATTGACAGAGATTTTGTTCTTTTCATAAGAGCGCAATGCGGGCACCAGCAGAGACCCGTTCCAGTTGCTTTTGCCGATGGGCTGGTTTTCATAAGAGACTTCGATGCCTGGCGCGCCGGTTTTAACAATGGCAAAGCCGTCATCAATCCAGTTTCCGGCCACAACCTGCCCGCCCATTGTGGCAACGGAGCCGCGCAGTTCCAATGCGCCGGAAGCACTTGAGCTGCCACCGCCCGCTGTGGCCTGAACCGTGGCATAATTGGTCTTGTAACTGACCTGGGCCCCGCGATATCCGCCGCCCGATGTGCCGGTTTCGCTGTCATGAATCTGCCAGCTGAAATTTCCGGGCTTTGGCCCCTGATTGATGCTGGCATCCTCACTGAACGAGGTGGTCTTGCCAATATGCGAGCCACTGGCAGAAATATTGGCAAAATTGCCGAGAGGCATATTCAGGCCGGCAAATATGCCCGTGCTTTTTGTCGTGCCAAAATCCCTATAGGCTGTGAGGAATGTCGAGATGTGGAATGGAAATGAACGTGACAGGCTGGCCTGAAGCACTCGCGATTTTGTGCCCAGATAATCGGAACTGTTGATAAAGCTCGTCCCCAGGCTGGTGTTCTTGTCAAAGGGCAACGGAATGCCAATGGTCACATGGTCGCTGGCGCGCGTTGGCCGCGAACTCATATAGGAGGCGTAGGAGGTCGAAGTGGTGCCCGTGAGCACGGATTGCGACAATGAACCCAGATAACCATATGAATTTTGCAAGCTGGAGGCGTTCAACAGGTTCAGGTTGGTAGTGACAGCCGCCACATCATAATATTCGGCAAAGGCGCGCTGTGTGCCGACCCCGATATTCAGGCCCAGAATGGTCGTGTCATAAGAGGCATAGCCTTGCAGGCCAGTGCCATAATCCGACTTGCTGGCCGAAGCCGCCAGCCCGAGAACGCCATTGCTGCCGGTGGCTATAGCGGCCCCAAGGCTGCCGTTGGCGATGGTTTTGCCGACCTCAATATGGGCCTGACCGGTCAGCCAGTCTGTGAGACCTTTGCGCAAGGTGGTGGTTGCCACCGGATAATACAGGTAAATATCATCGCCAGTGCCATAGGACAGGCGCGGAAGCCCTGCTTCAAAGGCCCAGTCTGTGATGCCGGGACGCAACAGACTGGGTGCCGTATAAAATGGCACAACGGTTTTGACCTCATTGCCCGACGCGTCCCGCAGAACCAGCTCGGCATTACCGCTGCCGGTAACCTGCGGAATATTGCTCAGAGCAAAGGCCCCGGGGCCGACATCCTGTGACAATGCCTTGATATTATTAATGTAAACATCAACGGTTGAGGGCACCATGGCTGTGCCGCGCAGAGAAGGAATCACAGATTGAATCTGGTCCGAGCGCAGCCCGAAATTGTTGAAGGCCTGTATGCCGCCCAGCCGCACAGAGCGCGTCCAGGGCAGACCATTGGTGGTGATATCACCGGCCCGATAGGTGATGGCGCGGTCCTGATCAGAATGTTCAAAGGTTGTGTTCAGCCGGTAGATTTTGGAGTCACTGCCCGGCCTGCTTGAGGCATAGGCCGTCTGGTCCATTGTGCCATAGGGCGAGAACAGGCGCGCATCGAGATTGAGGGTGGTGCCGTCATAGGTAAAGGTTCGCAAGCCCGAACTGCTGCCCGCCGCACCGGTGAGGTCGTAATTGACCAGCCCGCCCCAGTTGCTCACCCCCCGCATTTTATCAGAAACCGGTTCGCCGCTCAAATTGTAAACCTGCGTGCCGCGCAGACTTTCCGGAATGGTAAAACTTATACGCTGGAGGGGCGCGTCATATTCATATTTCAGCTGCGGAATGGTCCTGAGCAAGACAATGTCCGTGGGCGAACGGCCCGCGGCCACATGCAGGCCTATATCCTCCAGATCATTGCGGGTGGCGCCAATTTCGGAATCATTGAACTGGATAAATTTGCCGATCCTGTTGGTGGGATAATGATTGATGTAAACATCCAGATGCAGCACTGTCTGATCTTGCTGGGCACGCACAGGCACAGCCCAGACCATGCTGACAACAACAGCCATAACACATAAAAAAAGATGGATTATCTGGCTGAAGCCACACAAATTGATGTGATCACAGCCTTGATGCGCGGCACATGAAAGCGTTTTTTTTATATATATATTTGGCTTTTGCCAAAAAAAGGTCATGTCATTGGCACCATGCGCATTTAACATGATCTTTTTATATTTATTGTCTTAACAATTTATATCGTATTGATTTTTCTATGAATAATTTTACATAATCTCATTTTTAATTATTGATCAAAATTATGCGCATCATAGTTTCATTTACGAATTTTCGTACCACCAGCATGTATATATATGCCAATAACAATGGCATTGGTGTTTCATCCCTATAAAATACAACGTCCCTCTGCGGCATTTACGCAGAGGGACGTGAAGAAATTTATATTCATGCGGCGATCAGCGAAATATTGAACGACACGCCGGAGATTCTGCTGCGCCTAGGGAACCGTTTGCGTTTTCAGCTTCAGCCCATTTTGCAGATTGGCGGTGACGGTCAGCGGCGCGTTAAGGTTGACGCCGGGCGGAATTTTCGACAATGCCCATGTTTTGCTGCCATGACCCAGAATATAACCGCTGAGGCCAGTATCTGCCCAAACCGTTTTGCCGGACGAATCTTTCAAGGTAAGAGATTCAAGCCGCGCATGTTCGTCACCTATATTGTGGCCGACGAGCAAAATCTGGCTACCGGAACGAGCAAGTTTGAATTCAACATCGACGGGTGTGAATTTCGCTTCACGAAAAAACAATGGCATACTCTGACGCACAGCAAAATTGAATGAAATCTTGCGCACAGACGTTTGCTTATTGACCAGAATTTCGTCGATGAGGATGCGGTAATTTTCCTCGCCATGAATGGGCGCATTGGAAAGGCGGATGACACGGGCAATATAGGGTGTGTCCGGCATAACTGTGGCAAAGGGCGGTGAAATCACCACATCATTGGTCGGCTCCAGCGACTCATGACCATCGTCGCTGATTGACCATTTCATAATGCGCAGTTGCACTTTGGCCGGTTCATCCAAACCTGTTTTGAGAGTGATGGCGCCTGTTTGCAGCGGTGCGGTCAGTTCCAGAGACGTGGGACTAACCAGAACGGTGCCAGCCTGCGCGGGCAGGAGACCTGCCAGCGCAAAGATGAAAGCAACACCAAGTGTTGAGATGCGGATCATAGCCAATTCCATTTCTGAACTTTAATGTAATGGATGTATCCGTTATGTATTAAAGTTTAGTAATTAAGAGAGAGCTGGATCGTATCTGAATAAGTACCGCTCACCCACGAAGCATAAGTGCCGGTGCCGCGCCCAATATAATAGGCCCAAGGGATTTTCGCTTGATTGACTGTTGAAAAACCAGATGGAGTGCCTGACTTATAGCATCCTTTGGTAAAAGTGCCAGTAAGTCCTCCGGTTCCTGTTATATCGCCGTCAAATGCGTCATTGCAGCCTGTCGTTCCATCACCACCCCAGAGCGAAGTTGTTGGCACGGTTGTTGGTGAGCTGGTGGCTCCGAGAACCAAATAATAGGGATAAGCTGCAGTCCCGCTTGTATATAGATAACGCTGGCTTGCCGGATAATTTGTCAGAGCTGTGAAACCGGCGGATTGGCTCCCGCCGGCAGAAACATAAAATGCTGCGGTGCAATATACGCTTATAGCTGATAAGGTTCCCGAGGTGCTGTTATCCGATACATAAGTGGTTGATGATCCTGCCGTAATGGAATTGCTGGCGCTGATAGACCCGGCCGATGTGGTCGCTTGTGTTCCAAATCCACAACTATCCGGATTGACTGAGCTGGAAACAGTTAAAGTTAATGTGAGCGTTCCTGTATTAGAGCCGATTTGCGTGGCCTGAGCCTGAGCATTTTCCAGGCTGGATAAAACAGCCATGCCGCCGAGGCCGAGGCAAGCTCCCACCTTTATTGTGCGCAGCGTGGATAAAACCGCTGATTTGATGATATTCGCGTTTGTCATGACGCCACTCCTTAGCGTGGTTAAAATTGTCCAACACGCTCTTACTCAAAGTAATCCCCGTGTTGAAATTACTAATAATCTCTTAACGTGGCGTCTTGCAATTGATAGTTATAGTTAAAATCAGTTTTATATGAAATAAAGTGAACGTTAATCATTAATTTTAACGAGTATTAAATATTACTTATGTGTTAAGGTGAGTATTGTATTTTTTATTATCATAAAATTTTATGTATAATTTTGTAAATAAATAATATGCTTAAGCATCAATCTTCGACTCATTTATGAAATAGGCCGGGAATGTTCTGGCATTCCCTTGTGCTCTGCTGTTTCAGCGGCAGGCCGGTGCGACATTGTCCTTGCATTGGCCTTGGATACGGCGCCTGTGTTTCGTGCAAAGGCCTTTTGCACGAATGCCGCTGGATTTCTGCGCAGGGCTGGCTATATCAAGCACTGCATGTAGCGAATTATTGAATTGCAAAGGAAACCATTGTGAACGATACGATCACCACCATCAAAGCCCGCACCTCCGCCAATAATTTCGATGCGTCCAGCGTGATAAGCCATGAGGACATCAACGAGTTGGTCTCGCTGGTGCAGGAAACACCGACATCCTTCAATATGCAGAACTACCGCCTGATTGCGGTCACCGGCGCGGACGCCAAGGCCCGCCTCAAGGCTGTGGCCTATAATCAGCCCAAGGTTGGCGATGCGGCTGTAACCTTTGTGGTTGTCGGCAAGCTGCGCGGCCATGAGGATCTCGCCCGTCTGATCAAGCCCTTGCTGGATGCGGGCGCGATTGATCAGGCCGCATTTGACGGTTGGGTGGGCATGTGCACCGGCATGTATGCCAATAATGAGCAGTTGCAGCGCGATGAAGCCATCCGTTCGGCTTCCTTGGCCGCAATGACCCTGATGTATGCCGCGCAGGCCAAAGGTTTTGTTTCAGGCGCCATGATCGGGTTTGATCCGGCCGGTGTTGCCAAGGAACTGGGCCTCTCCGAACAGGAAATTCCGGTGATGCTGATTGCCGTTGGCAAGCCCGCTGCGGGCAACTGGCCGCGCAAACCGCGCCGTGCAATTTCAGAAGTTCTTGAAATTGTTGCCTAAGTCATGTGACTGAATGATAAAAACCGCCCTTCTTCACAGGAGGGCGGTTTTTTATTGTGATGATATGCAGGCCTGTTTGGTCTCTCTATGATTTTTGTGGACTATTTTGCCTGTGCTGCTAGGTTTCCATGTCCCGAAACGCGAGTTTTGCTGAACCATGCTGACGAATAAAGGAAAATATGGCCTCAAGGCCATGGTCTATCTTGCCGGCTGCGCGCCGGGAGAGCCTGCGCTTGTCACGGATATTGCGGCCAAAAATAATATTCCTAAAAAATTTCTGGACTCAATTCTGGGTGAGCTGCGCAATTCCGGCGTTGTCCACTCCAAAAAGGGGCGCGGTGGTGGTTATGTTCTGGCAAAATCCGCCAGCGAGATCATGGTCGGGCAGATTATCCGGGCGCTGGACGGGCCGCTTGCGCCCATCCCCTGCGCCAGCCGCATTTTCTATCGCCGCTGCGAGGATTGCATCACCGAAGCCAAATGCACCGTGCGCCTGATGATGATGGAGGTGCGCAATGCCATAGCCGAGGTGCTGGATAACCGCTCTCTGGCCGAAATGCGCGAGTTGAGCGAAGCGGAAGACACCAGCTTCACCTATCATATCTGATCTGGCTTAGGGCGGAACGCGGCTGTAAATCATGCCGCGCGGCAAAAAATGATATTGCTTGAGCATGTCTTTGTTCAGGCCAAGGTGGGTTTCGTCATAGGTTGGCACATCCAGCATCAGCCCCGCACAGTCCTGATCGGTACAGATCTGCGCAATACCTTCGAGAATGGCTTCATCGATCTGTGCGCCGGGCAGACGCGCGAGCACAAGGTCTGAAACACGGACATATTTGGTTCCGGTAAAATTCTGCTCGGTGCGGCAAAGCAGAAGCCCGTGAATCATCCCCCGCCGGTCCTGAACCGCCAATAAACCATTCATCTCGGCCTTATGCACAGCATGGCCCTTTATGCGGGACAATATGCGCGCGCGCTTCAGCCATTGTGCCAGCGTCCATTGCGGGTGAACCATCCGCACCAAAGGATAGGCCAGCGCCCATTCCGACGGTTTCAGCCAATGTAAGGAATAATAATTGACCATGGGGGCAGGACTCTCAAGACTGTTCAACTCTGCTTGGCTTTGACACCGCGCACATTGACGCATGTCAAACTGCCGCAAGGATTTAAGCCAAAATGCTCCCTGTCCGTCACAGGTTTAAGAGGTTGCGGCCCGATCTGCGGTTGCTATTTCGTGCGGGGATGCGATAGAAGAAGGAGTGAGAGTGTTGTTTTTTTAAGAGTTAGGGCTGGTTTATGTCCGTTCTTATGCCTGGTTTGATCCATGCGGGCCATGATTGCACCCACGGCAAGATGGATCATGTCTGCGCCACCTGTCAGGTGCGTGAGCTGAGTATCTGCGGCGCTTTGGAGCCCGAGAGTCTGGCTGCCTTTGAGCGCCTGTCCCGCACTGTTGAAATTGATGCGAAAATAACCCTGTTCACCGAAGGGGACCGCGCCTCACATGTCTTCAACGTCACCCGCGGCGTCGTCCGGCTGTATAAAATGAGTCCGGACGGGCGGCGTCAGATTGTCGGCTTTGCCTTGCCCGGCGATTTTCTCGGTCTGGCCCTGCATGAGTCTTATGGGGTCAGCGCCGATGCCGTCACCCATGTCACAGTGTGTAAATTTGTGCGCACGGCTTTTGTCAGCTATCTGGATGAACATCCGCGCCTGATGCGCCGCCTGCATGAATTTGCCAGCCATGAGCTGTCGCTGGCGCGTGACCAGATGATGCTGATTGGCCGCCATACGGCTGAGGAGCGCGTGGCCGCCTTTCTGTTCAATTTAAGTGAGCGCTATCAGAGAATCGGCGAAAGCGGTGTGCATATCCAGTTGCCGATGAGCCGTCAGGACATAGCGGATTTTCTGGCCCTGACCATTGAAACCGTCAGCCGCACCTTTTCAAAACTGGTGAAAGCCAAGCTGATTGTGATTGTGCCGGAGGGGGTCCGGCTTCTGGATAGTGACGGATTGCATAAGCTGGCGCGTGTGGATGTCTGAGTGCGGCGTGAATGCATTTTTGCGTGTAACGGATAGGCTCGGCGTCTGTTGCGTCGACTCCCTCTCCCCGCCGGCGGGCAGAGGGTTGGGGTGAGGAGCTTGTTCAAGTGATTTGCCCCCCATCTTGAGTCTTCTCCCCGTTCATCCTTCGAGACGGCCTTCGGCCTCCTCAGGATGACGGGGAGAGGGGAGGCGCGCAACGGCTTTCCCTTAAATCTGAAAGGTTCTAAGCTGTTTCGTCGCACAGTTCTTCTTGATACTTCGTCTAAATTCTGTCCCTGAACAGCTGTCGTTGATCTAAATCATGGCACCTCGGCGCGCTCTGGCCGATGGTTGAGGCTGGTGGCGCTTCAGCAACCCGTGCGGTGACTGCGCGGGCGCGGCGCCTCGATATGGGGCAAATCCATGACACATATAAGATCCTCCGGCAAAAACATGTCGTTTGGCGAAATGGGGCTTCCGCCTCTTTTGGTCGGGCTGGCTGTTTTGTCGCTCATCATTGCCGCGAAAGCCTATACAGCGGCTTTTGCATTCCACGCCTATCTGTTTGCCGCTGCGAGCATTGCGGCTATTTTCCTGATCTATAACAACTATACAGACAGGCAGGGCGAACTGCCGCCGCAAATGATCGGCGACAGGCCGAATTATAATTTCGGGCCGGTCAAATTCGCCACCATCGCGGCGATTTTCTGGGGCTGTGCCGGCTTTGCGGTGGGTCTTTATATTGCGCTGGAGCTGGCGTTTCCGGCCTTGAATCTGGATCTGCAATGGATCAATTTCGGACGCCTGCGGCCACTGCACACCTCTGCGGTGATTTTTGCCTTTGGGGGCAATGTGTTGCTGGGCACATCCTTTTATGTGGTGCAGCGCACCTGCCGCGCCCGTCTTGCCGGATATCTGGCACCCTGGTTTGTGATTCTGGGCTATAATTTCTTCATCGTGATTGCCGGCACCGGCTATCTGCTCGGCATTACGCAGGGTAAGGAATATGCTGAGCCGGAATGGTATGCGGATTCATGGCTGACCATTGTCTGGGTAACCTATCTTCTGGTGTTTCTGGGCACGATCTGGAAGCGCAGAGAGCCGCATATTTATGTCGCCAACTGGTTTTATCTGGCCTTCATCGTCACCATTGCGGTGCTGCATCTGGGCAATAACCCGGCAATTCCGGTCTCTCTGTTCTCATCAAAATCCTACATTGTCTGGTCGGGCGTGCAGGATGCCATGGTGCAATGGTGGTATGGCCACAATGCCGTGGGCTTTTTCCTCACAGCCGGATTTCTGGCCATCATGTATTATTTCATTCCCAAACGGGCAGAACGACCGGTCTATTCCTACCGCCTGTCGATTGTGCATTTCTGGGCGCTGATTTTTCTCTATATCTGGGCGGGCCCGCATCATCTGCATTACACTGCATTGCCGGACTGGGCGCAGACTCTGGGCATGACCTTCTCGATCATGCTGTGGATGCCGTCCTGGGGCGGGATGATCAATGGTCTGATGACGCTTTCAGGCGCATGGGACAAGCTGCGCACCGATCCTGTGCTGCGGATGCTGGTTGTGTCGGTGGCTTTTTACGGCATGGCGACCTTTGAGGGGCCGCTGATGTCGATCAAGACCGTGAACGCCCTGTCCCATTACACCGACTGGGGCATCGGCCATGTGCATTCCGGCTCGCTGGGCTGGGTGGGATATGTGTCCTTTGGCGCGATTTACTGCATGGTGCCCTGGCTGTGGAACCGCAAGGAAATGTATTCCCTGAAGCTGGTGAACTGGCATTTCTGGATTTCGACCATCGGCATTGTGTTCTACATCTCGGCCATGTGGGTGGCCGGCATCATGCAGGGTCTGATGTGGCGTGCCTATACGGCGCTGGGCTTTCTGGAATATTCCTTCGTGGAAACCACCGAGGCCATGCACCCGATGTATGTGATCCGTGCCACCGGCGGTGCCCTGTTCCTCTGCGGTGCCCTGATCATGGCCTATAATGTCTATAAAACCATCATGACCCCGCAAGCCGACAGTGCAGGCGCTTCACAGCCCGCCCTTGCTCCGGCAGAATGAGGATCGACCATGTCTGACCACGCAAAACCCTCAATCTGGGCCCGGCACAAAATATTCGAGACCAATTCGATTATTTTGGTGATTGGCATTCTGATTATGATCTCTTTCGGCGGCCTCGTCGAAGTGGTGCCGCTCTTCTATCTCAAGAGCACAATCGAAAGCGTCGATGGCGTGCGGCCCTATACGCCGCTCGAACTCGCCGGTTTTGATATTTATGTGCGTGAGGGCTGCTATCTCTGCCATTCGCAGATGATCCGCCCGCTGCGCGACGAAGTGGAGCGTTATGGCCATTATTCTCTGGCGGCCGAGAGCATGTATGACCATCCGTTCCAATGGGGTTCCAAGCGCAACGGGCCTGATCTGGCCCGTGTGGGCGGCAAATATTCCGACGACTGGCAGAAAGACCACTTGCGCAATCCTCGCGCTGTGGTTCCCGCTTCGATCATGCCGCAATATGACTTTCTTGAGCGCACGCCGCTGGATGTGAAGCATATTTCGGAAAATCTCTCGACGCTGGCGCTGACCGGCGTGCCCTACAGCAAAGAGATGATCGAAAATGCCAATGCGGATATCATTGCCCAGACCACTGCCGATGATCCGCATGCTGCTGAATTCCTCAAGCGCTACCCGAAAGCCATTCTGCGTGATCTTGGTGGCGATAAGGGGCAGCTGACGGAGGCGGATGCGCTGGTGGCCTATCTGCAACAGCTGGGCACCCATGTGGATTTCAAAATCTACGATGACAAAGCCAATATTCGCTAGGAGGCTGCAATGCTGAATTATGAAAATCTGCGTGACTTTGCAGCATCCTGGGGCTCGCTTTATTTTGCCCTGATTTTTGCTGCGGTGCTTGCTTTCGCTCTCTGGCCCTCAAACAAAAAAAAGTTTGATGAGGCCGCCCAAATCCCGCTGCGGGAGGATTGATCCATGAATCACGATGACACATCGCATGTGGACGCCCATACCGGCACATCCACAACCGGCCATGAATGGGATGGCATAAAGGAACTGAACACACCGCTGCCGCGCTGGTGGCTCTATACATTCTACCTCTGCATTGTCTGGGCTTTCGGCTATTGGGTGGTCTATCCGTCATGGCCGCTGGCCTCCGGCTATCTGCATGGCGCATTCGGCTGGAATGCCCGCAGTGCTGTGGTGCAGGACATTGCTGATCTTAAAGCTGGCCGGAGCGTGATGGTGGATAAAATTGCGGCCACCTCGCTGGCCGATATTGAAAAATCGCCGGAATTGCTCAGCTTTGCCCGGGCGCAAGGCGCGGCGGCCTTTGCCAATAATTGCGCGCCCTGCCACGGCGCGGGCGCAGCCGGTGCAAAGGGCTATCCCAACCTGAATGATGATGACTGGCTCTGGGGCGGCAAGCTGGACGATATTCATACCACGCTGACGCATGGCATCCGCTGGGCGGCAGACCCTGACACGCGCTCCAGCATGATGCCAAGCTTTGGCAAGGATGGCATTCTGAAATCCGACCAGATTTCCGATGTGGCGGATTTTGTCCGCTCACTCTCCGGTCTGCCGGTTGAGGCCGGTGCGGATCTGGCCAAGGGCAAGCAGATTTTTGCAGAAAATTGCGCCGCTTGTCATGGCGATGAGGGCAAAGGCAATCAGGAAATGGGCGCGCCCAACCTGACGGATCAGATCTGGCTTTACAGTTCGGATAAGAAAGCCATCGTCGAGCGCATCACATTGGGCGGCGGCGGCATTATGCCCGCCTGGAAAGGCCGTCTTGACGAGCCGACCATCAAATCGCTGGCGGTTTATGTGCATACATTAGGTGGTGGCCAATAGGCCACCATCATTCTGGCAGGCAAAAGAGGACAGTTACATTGAGTTTGGCATCCCACGACGACGACACACAGATTGAGGGGCCGCTCTATGCGGCGGCACTAAAAATTTATCCGCAATCCGTTCACGGCACGTTTCGCCGGATCAAATGGGCTGTGCTGGTCGTAACTCTGGGAATTTATTATCTGCTGCCGTTCATTCGCTGGGACCGCGGCCCGGATGAGCCCGCGCAGGCCGTCCTGCTGGATATGGCCAATCGCCGGTTTTATTTCTTCTTCATCGAAATCTGGCCGCAGGAGGTCTATTATCTCACCGGTCTGCTGATTTTGGCGGCCTTGACCCTGTTTTTGATGAATGCGCTGGCGGGGCGTATCTGGTGCGGCTATCTTTGCCCGCAAACCGTGTGGAC
>DAIMHB010000013.1:0-14337 GCA_036723545.1 Beijerinckiaceae bacterium | reverse complement strand
GTGCTGGATGTGCTGACCCCCAGCCCGCTGCTGGCGGCAAGCCTGAAAGCCGCCTCCATCCACCGGATTGTGCTGGATGAGGCGCTTGGCGGGGCAGGCGGCTGGACAATGGCCCGGCTGACACGCGATGAAGTGCTGCCGCCCTCCGAAAAGCCCTTTGATCTCGCTGTCTCGGCGCTCGGCCTGCAATTTATCAATGATCTGCCCGGCCTTTTGGTGCAAATTCGCCGCGCGCTCAAGCCTGACGGCCTTTTTTTGGGCGCAATGATCGGCGGGCAAAGCCTGCATGAATTGCGCAGCGCCCTGACACAGGCTGAAAGCGAGATTTCGGGTGGGGCCAGCCCGCGCGTCGCCCCCTTTGCGGATTTGCGCGATATGGGCGGCCTGCTGCAACGTGCCGGCTTTGCCCTGCCCGTCACCGATATTGACACGGTTACTGTGCGCTATAGCGATCTGTTGGCGCTGATGCGCGATCTGCGCGCCATGGGCGCCACCAATGCGCTGATCAGCCGTTCCCGCCGCTTCCTTCGCCGCGATATTCTCCTGCGCGCGGCTGAAATCTATGCCGAGCAGTTTGTGGATAGCGATGGCCGCACCCGCGCCACCTTCGAAATCATCTGGCTGTCGGGCTGGGTGCCGGACCCCAGCCAGCAACAACCCCTTAAACCCGGCTCGGCCAGAATGCGGCTGGCCGACGCCCTGAAAGTGCCGGAGGGCAAAGTTTAATCCATGCCTTGGAATAGTGCCGTTTTTGCTTTATAGCCGCGCTATGACTGATACACTCCAAGATAGATCACAAAAATCCCTCGTTGGCCTGACCCGCGCACAGCTTGGCGCGGCACTCACCGACATCGGCGTACCGCAAAAAGAAATCAAAATGCGCGTGGCGCAGCTCTGGCACTGGATATATTTTCAGGGTGTGCAGAGCTTTGACGCCATGCTCAACATTGCCAAGCCTTTGCGGGCGAAACTGGCTGAGCATTATACGCTGGCCCGAGCCGAAGTGGTGAGCGAGCAGGTCTCCTCGGATGGAACCCGCAAATGGCTGATGAAAATGCCCTCCACCGGCCCGCATGACAAGGGCGCGGAAATCGAATGTGTTTATATTCCGGAAAGCGACCGCGGTACGCTCTGCGTCTCCAGTCAGGTGGGCTGCACGCTGACCTGCACCTTCTGCCACACCGGCACGCAGCGGCTGGTGCGCAACCTCACCGCGCAGGAAATTGTCCAGCAGCTGATGGTTGCGCGCGATAAAATCGGCGATTTTCCCGGCCTCACCCCGCCCGATGACGGCGGTCTGCTGCCCTCCGGCGAGGGTGTGCGCGCCGTCTCCAACATCGTCTTTATGGGCATGGGCGAGCCTTTATATAATTTTGACGAGGTGCGCGACGCCATTGACGTGATGAGTGATGGCGAGGGCCTGACCATCTCGCGCCGCCGCATCACGGTTTCCACATCGGGCGTTGTGCCGCAGATCGAGGCGCTGGGGCGCGAGGTGGGCACCATGCTGGCCATTTCGCTGCATGCCGTGCGCGACGAATTGCGCGACGAACTGGTGCCGCTGAATAAGAAATATCCGATCAAGGAACTGCTCGCCGCCTGCCAGAATTACCCCGGCGCCTCCAATGCGCGGCGCATCACCTTTGAATATGTGATGCTGAAAGGCGTCAATGATTCGCCCAAGGATGCGATTGAGCTGGTGCGGCTGCTCAAAGGCATTCCGGCGAAAATCAACCTCATTCCCTTCAACCCCTGGCCCGGCACCAAATATGAGTGCTCGGACTGGGATGTGATCGAAACCTTTTCGGAAATTGTGTTCAAAGCGGGCTATGCCTCGCCGGTGCGCACGCCGCGCGGCCGTGATATTCTGGCAGCCTGCGGCCAGCTCAAATCCGAAACCGAAAAAATGCGCGCCCGCGCCCGCCTGATGCTGGAGGCCAGCCTGGTGGCGGGGGAGGATTAGATAAAATACTTAATAATTTTACAAATTTGAAAATCTATTGGGATAGGAATGTTCTTGGTTTATTCATATTTTAGTTGCTTAAATATCACTGTTTCAAATTTCAATCTAAAAATTTAAATCTATCGAACCCATTGCATATTTTTTAAGTCGACTTATCTTATCATGGTGATAAGTCTGCCGGAGAGCAAGGGGTAAAAATTTTGAAACCGCAGCCATGGAAATATTCAGATGCAACCGAATTTATTCGGGAAATGGGTAAATCCAAAAACTTATCCTTATCATTCACTGACCATTGTAAACAAAGGCTGCACGAGCGTGATCTAACAATAAGCGATGTCTGGTATGTTTTGAAAAATGGATTTGTTTTTAATGAACCAGAAACCGCAACTCAAAATGGATTCTACAAATATCAAATTGAATCAAGAACTCCAAATTCCAACAATAGAACTGTGCGCTTGGTGGTCATCCCTGACTATCAAAATAAGTGTTGGATAAAATTGGTAACAATTATGTGGGCTGACGAATAGAACTCGTCGTGAAATGCCTGGGAGAGTAAAATGAACGGTTATCGCTATACCGAGAGCGGCCTTGACAATGTCATCATTCATGGTGTGTCCTTCATTAAGGATGATGCAGGAGAACAGGTTGTTACAATCCATAATATTGCTGGCCTGCATCGTGCTATTGCAACTGCGATTGTGATGAAGCCAGTAAGCATGTCAGGAAAAGAATTACGGTTTTTAAGAACCGAAATGGGAATGACACAAGCAGAACTCGCAGCCATAGTACACCGCGAACCATTAGCCATTAGCCGATGGGAACGTGGTGAAGTCGAGCAAATTGATACGAACGCAGAAACAGTCATTAGACTTCATGCGAAAGAAATGCTCGAATTAAAAGTCGATGCAACTGTTAGAACCATGTCGGAGTGGAGTGTGCCGACGGCTATGTCACCTCCACTGGAAATTGACGGTTCAAACCCAGACGATTACAAACCACTAATAGCAGCATAACTCTGCTACATTAAAAATCCCCGCCTGTAATGGCGGGGTGAATTTGTTTAACGTAACAAATCTTCAAAAAATTCATATACTTCTAAAGAAAAAGGCATCTTGCGATGCCCTTTGCTCAAATGTGCCTTTTTTCCTTGCGGCTATCTCGCCTACGCGTGAACCATATTCATGGCGGGAGAACACTGTCTCATCCGATCTGTTGTTCTACAGTTTCATTACCGCAAATTGCTGCATTCTTTAATAAGATTTTTATTATAAATTTATAATAAAAATTTATCGTTTCTGCGCGGTGAACAGATTGAGAGCGAACAACCAGCAAAGCCATACATATCAGGAAATAAGCGGAAACACCCCATCAACATAAAAATAATCAATCGGGAAGACGAAAGCTTCCCGGTTTGTAATCGAATCACTCTTAAATTCAATGACATCGCGGCTCACATACAGGCTCCAGCCGCCTTTTTTCCCCTCAATCGGCTCATTCTGAGCAAATGCGTCGGGCGAAAACACACCAACATTGGTGCCATCCGGCTTTCGTGCTGAATAAAAGGTGCAAAGTTCCGCCCCCGCCCGGCGCATGGCGGACCCGCAGCGCTGTGAATAGGCATAAGAAGCCGGATGGCTTATATCGGCGCGATAGGCGTCAAATGGCGGCTGTGTGAGATAGATCGCACGCTCTGTTTTTAGACGAGCCATAAAATGCGTATAAGGCACGCTCATCGGTGCAAAATCGGCCTCCGAATGCCGGATAAATTCAAACCGATGATAGGCAACCTCTGCCATTGCTGTTTCAAGCTCTTCTGCTCCATAAAAAATGCTTTGATCTGCCCGCGTATGAAATCGGCCTCCTGAATTTAAGGGAGGATAACGAAACGGGGTGAAGAGCAGATAGTGCAAAGACCCATGCACATTCTGCGTTGGTGCAACCGGCTTGGACGCGTCTAAAATCCGTTCCAGCGCGTCTTGTTCTGTAAGGCTGTCCACAAGTTTGCGGGTCGCTATATAATACTGGCCCTCAACCAGACGATAAATATCCTTTTCATAGGCATGAAAATGGCGCGTTAAATCTGAACTCAGCAGATCATAGGTCATTTTCCACGCATATAATCCATATATTGCAATATATGAGCGAGACCTTCGACATTGGACATCAGCTCCAGCGGCACGCCGCCCAAAGCGCTGTTGTTGCTGCGCAGCCACAGCTTTTCATTGTCTATATGCCCGCCCATATAGGCATCAAGACCACGGAATATCCGCAGGAACATTACCGCCAATTGCCAGGACTTATCGTTCTTTTTGAGCGGCGGATTGGGATTTTTCAATCTTGAAACGCTAGGTTCGCTCAGGCCAATAATCGCACCAAGCTGCTTATTGCTCAAACCCCAATAATGAGCCGCATGTGTGAGCGCCTTAGCCACAATAAGTTCGTCAGCAGATTTGGTCTCGGAGCGCAGAGCCACCATAACAGAGTCTTTCTATAGAAAGATTTTAATGATTTTTATTCTACAGAAAGGAACATTCCTGTCAATATCCTACCGCCCCTGTGCCGTAAACAGTTTCAGCGCGAACAGCCCCATCAGGCCGGCAAAGCCAAAGTCAAAGCCGCGCAGGGCTTTGGGATTGGCCTTGACCGCCGCCACAAATTTACCCGCCACCAGCAGCACAAAAATATTCAGAATTGTGCCCAGCACCAGAAAATACAGCCCTAAAAACAAAAATTTGGCGCTGGCATTGGCATCGCCCGCCTCAACAAATTGCGGCAGAAAGGTCAGGAAAAAGATCACGATCTTCGGATTGGTCAGGTTGATGCCCACACCAGTGGCAAAAGTCACCCAATAATTGGCTTTGCCGTCCGTTTTGGCCAGCGACAAGGCCGAACCATGACGCAGCGCCTGATAGGCCAGCCAGAGCAGATAGATCCCGCCCACCAGTTTCAGCGCCGTAAAGGCGGGTGCAGAGGCCGCAAGCAGGGCCGAAAGGCCGAAGGCGGCCAGCAGCGCATGCACCACCAGCCCGCTGGAGGCCCCCAACAAGGCCGCAAGCCCCAGTTTGCGCCCGCCCGAAAGGGTGCGGCTGAGAAACAGTGTCATATCCGGCCCCGGCGTCAGAGCCAAGAGCACACAGGCGGCGGTAAAACCGGCCAGAACAGAAGGAGTGGGTAAAAAATTCATGGGATATTTATGGCGCAGGCCTATGTGCAAGTCAAAGACATAAGGCTCAAAGAAGTGGATAAGACGCTTCCATCTGATAAGGCCCGCCGCCCACGGAGTCACGCGAGGACAACAGCACAAAGCGCATCGCCATAAAGCTGCGCGACAAAAACCCGCGCGCGCTGAGATAATCGGCCACAGCCAGCGGCGAGGCCTGCCGCAGCCGCGCCAGCGTGACATGCGGCGTGAATTTGCGCGGCTCCGGTTCAAGGCCTATGCGGCGCATGAGGCGTTCCTGCTCGGCCTGCAATTCCAGCAAGGGCGGCGATGGCTGCACCTTGGCTACAATGGCGCGCGGCCGGTCGCCGCCAAAATAATCCAGCCCGGCCAATGTGATGGCCAATGGCGACCGGTGAATCTGCGTCAGTATGGCCGAAACGTCACGCGCGGCCATACGGTCCACATCACCAATAAAGCGCAGGGTGATGTGATAATTTTCCGGATCAATCCAGCGCCCGCCGGCAATACCACCCCGAAATAAAGCGAGTTCGGCAGCAAGCTCTGCCGGAATTTCGAGCGCAGTAAACAAGCGGGGCATGATCAGGCCTCCTGCCGCACGGCACAATGCCGAATCGCATCAGCCTAACCAGAGCCTCTGCTCATGAAAAGCATATTACACAGCAATTCACAGGCGAACCTGACCTAAGGGCAGGGGTTGCAATGAATCTGGTGAATCTCATTGATCCGCGCTTCCAGTTCCGGCGAAATGGTCACATTCACCGAGGCAATATCGGTCTTGAGCTGCGCCATGGTTGTGGCACCAATAATATTGGAGGTGACGAACGAACGGCTGGTGACAAAGGCCAGAGCCATTTGCGAGACATCAAGGCCAAATTCCTGCGCCAGCGCCATATATTTCACTATAGCCTGCTCTGCGCCGGGTTTTTCATAACGCTGACCACGATTGAACAGAGTGGTGCGCGCGCCCGCAGGACGGGCGCCATTGAGATATTTGCCGCTCAGATAGCCCTGTGCCAAGGGTGAATAGGCCAGCAGACCAACCTGCTCGCGCATGGCCACCTCAGCCAGACCGATTTCAAAGGTGCGATTGAGAAGGTTATAGGCATTCTGAATCGACACCACCCGCGCACCAGCGCTCACTTCAGCCACCTGCACAAATTTCATCGTGCCCCATGCGGTTTCGTTCGAGAGGCCGATATGACGAATTTTGCCGGCCTTGACGAAAGAGGTCAGCACATCGACAATCTCCTCAATCGGATTTTCCGGGCCCTGATGATGCTTGAACACATTGCCATCCGCGCCAAACAGGGGCACCGGCCGGTCCGGCCAATGCAACTGATAAAGGTCGATATAATCGGTGTTGAGGCGCTTCAGTGAGCCCTCCAACGCTTCGGTCATATCCGCGCGGTTGAGCTGTGACGGGCGCCCGCCACGAAACCAGTCCATGAGGGTGCGGCCCACAACCTTGCTGGCCAGAATCACCTGATCACGGTTTTTGCGCGCCTTGAACCATGAACCAATGATCCGCTCGGTGGATCCCTGTGTGTCGGGCTTGGGCGGAATGGCATAAAGCTCGGCAGTGTCAAAAAAATTGATACCCTGCGCCAGCGCATAATCCATCTGTTCATGGCCTTCGGCCTCAGTATTCTGCTGGCCATAGGTCATGGTACCGAGGCAAAGCTCCGACACCATCAAATCTGTACGGCCAAGTTTACGCTTGAGCATGAAGCACTCCAAATGAAAGGGAAAGATAAGGCAGAGCTCTATTTAGGGCGGCCAGGCAGATTTGAACAGGTCAAATTCAGGGCATATGCAGCAATGGGCTGAGCATCGGCATAATATGCGCGACAATCACACCCACACCCTGCGCATTGGGATGCAGGCCATCACTCAAGGTCAGCTCCGGCTGGCGGGCCATACCCTCCAGAAAAAACGGATAAAGCGGCACCTGAAACTGCTGCGCCAGATCCGGATAGATCGCCTCAAATGGTGCCGCATAATCAGCGCCCAAATTGGGCGCGGCCTTCATGCCGCAGAGCATAACCCTGATATGGCGGGCCTGAAGCCGGGCAAGAATTTGCGCCAATGCCGCGCGGGTCATGTCCGGCGCAAGCCCGCGCAGCATGTCATTGGCCCCCAGCTCCAGCAGCACGAGGTCGGTGTCTTCGGGCACAGACCAGTCCACCCGCTCGGCACCATCGCTGGCCGTATCGCCAGACACGCCGGCATTGGTCACCCGAACATCATAGCCCGCCGCCCGCAGCTTCTGCTCAAGCTGCGCCGGAAAACTGTCCTTTTCGGGCAGCAGATAGCCCGCCATCAGCGAATCCCCGAAAGCGACAATATGCAGGGGTCTGGCCTGCGCCGCCGTCAGCAGACCAAGGCTGAAAAAAGCCATCAAAGCCCATTGGAGAACACGGCCCGGCGGCCCATATAAATGATCACTCATGTCGTCCGCAAAGGCCTTTCCTTGACTGCTCAACATATGGTGATTTCTCTCAGCCAAGTCCAGCTTGCGCTGGGTTCGGGAGCCTCCCGCGTCGAAATTCTCAAAAATATCTCGCTCGATATTGCCAAAGGCGAGGCTGTGGCGCTGGTTGGGCCATCGGGTTCGGGCAAATCCACCCTGCTGATGACCATGGCCGGACTGGAGCGGCCTGATTCTGGCCAGATCCGCATTCAGGGCACCGCGCTGGACACATTAAGCGAGGACGGGCTGGCGCTGTTTCGCGGCAAAACCATCGGCATTGTGTTTCAGTCCTTTCATCTCATTCCCACCATGACCGCACTGGAAAATGTGGCTGTGCCGCTGGAGCTGGCGGGGCGCACAGACGCCTACAGCCGCGCCAAAGCCGAATTGGCGCGCGTTGGCCTGAGCACGCGGCTGCATCACATGCCCGCCCAGCTTTCGGGCGGCGAGCAGCAGCGTGTGGCCATTGCCCGGGCGCTCGCCCCCGACCCCGCCATTCTGGTGGCGGATGAACCCACCGGCAATCTTGACGAGGCCAATGGCCGCGCCATTATCGAGCTGATTTTTGCCCTGCGCGCCGAGCGCGGCGCCACGCTGGTGCTGGTGACACATGATGCCGACCTCGCCGGACACTGCGACCGGCAGATCCGATTGCGCTCCGGTGAGATCGAGGCGGCACATTGAGGCGCTTTTTCACCGATATAACCCTCGCCCTGCGCGATCTGCGCGGCACATTGCGGCATTTCGGCATTTTTCTGGCCTGTCTTGCGCTGGGGGTTTTTGCCATTTCCGGCATCAATGGTCTGGCCCGCAGCCTCACAGACGGGCTGAATGCACAGGCCCGTATCATTCTTGGCGGTGATCTCAGCTTTTCAACGCTGCATCAGGCCGCCTCAGCCGAAGAACTGGCCGCCTTTCAGCAGTTGGGCACAGTGAGCACCATCACAACCCTGCGGGCGATGGGCCGTGCGCCCTCCGGCGAGGCGGCATTGGTTGAATTAAAAGCCGTTGACCCCGATTATCCGCCACTGGGCAGGCTGGACACCGACCCCGCCTTGCCGCTGGCATCCGCACTGGGCCAAAACACCGGCGATTATGGCGTGCTGGTGGAGCCGATCCTGCTGCAGCGCCTCAATCTCAAAATTGGCGACAGGCTGCAGATTGGCGCTCTCACCGCGCAGATTCGCGGCACGATTTTGCAAGAGCCAGACCAGCTGGCAGGCGGCCTGAACTTTGGCCCGCGCGTGCTGCTGTCTGACGAGGCACTGGCCGCAACGGGTCTTGTGCAACCGGGCGCGCTGGTGCGCTGGACATATCGCATTCTGCTGCCGCACCCCGAAACCGCCGATCTGACCGCTCTTTTAAAGCATATTGAGGAGCAGTTTCCGCAAACCGGCTGGCAAACCCGCTCGCGGCTGAATGTCTCGCCGGATTTTGAGCGCAATATCAGCCGGTTTACCCAGTTTCTCACCCTTGTCGGGCTGACAGCCCTGCTGGTGGGCGGCATTGGCGTGGCCAATGCGGTGCGCGCCTTTCTGGGCCGGAAACAGGATGTGATTGCCATTCTGAAAGCGCTGGGGGCCTCTCAGGGGCGCATATTCACCATTATGCTGCTGGAAATACTGGCTGTGGCGGTGCTTGGCATCCTCATCGGCCTGAGCTTGGGCGCGGCACTGCCCTTCCTGCTGGAGTCTTCTGCCCGCACGGTTCTGCCCTTTCCGATTGTGCCGCAGGTTGATTGTATCAGTCTGGCACTGGCGGCAACCTATGGCCTTTTCACCGCATTGACCTTTGCCATTGTGCCTTTGAGCCGCGTGCGCGCCATGAGTGTTGCGGCGCTGTTTCGGGAGGACAGCGCGCCGCAGGCCAGCCGCCTGCACCGGCCTTCGCTTTATGCGGCGCTGGCGGGCGGGCTGGTGCTGTTCACTCTGGCTGTCACCACCACGCATAATCACCAGCTGGCCGCCTATTATTGTGTGGGCGCGCTGGGTGTATTGCTCATTCTGCGGCTGGTAGCCAGTGCGCTGATGCGGCTGGCGCGCATATTGCCCGCCAAAAGCTTTGGTCTGCGGCTGGCCTTGCGCAATATCTACCAGAGCGGCGGCCTGACTCCGGCCATCACCCTGTCCATCGGTCTTGGCCTGACCTTGCTTCTGACCATTGTGGAAGTGGATCTGAACATCCGCAATTCGCTGGCCAAGGGGCAGCCGAGCAAAACGCCGAGCTTTTTCTTTCTCGACATTCGCGGCAGCGAGCGCGAATCCTTGCAAAATTTCGTCCACCAGCACAGTCCGGACGGCCTGTTTGAAACCGTGCCGATGATGCGCGGGCGCATCACCCGCCTCAACGACCAGCCGGCAGATTCAGTTCAGGCCGAAGAAAATGCGGCCTGGGTGTTGCAGGGCGACAGGGGCATTACATTTTCAGCGCAGATCCCCACCGGCTCGACAATGACCGCCGGAGACTGGTGGCCGGAGGATTATAAAGGCCCGCCGCTGGTGTCCATGGAGGCTGACATTGCCTCCGGCCTTCATCTTAAACTGGGGGACACTGTTACAGTCAATGTGTTTGGCCGCGCCATCACCGCCCGCATTGCCAATTTACGCAAAGTGGACTGGCGCAGTTTCGGCATTAATTTTGTGCTGGTGTTCTCGCCCAATACATTTGCCGGAGCCCCCACCACCTATCTGGCCACACTGACCTTTGCCAAGCCTGATCCGGCAAGCGAAATCACGTTAATGCAGCACAGCGCCGCGCAATTTCCCACCATAACCAGCCTGCGCGTGAAGGATGCGCTGGATATGGCGCAAAATCTGGTCGAGCAACTGGCTTTAAGCATCCGCGCGGCCTCGTCGGTCGTGCTGCTGGCCGCGATTCTGGTGCTGGCCGGCGCCTTGAGCGCGGTGCAAGGCGCGCGCACCTATGATGCGGTGGTGCTGAAAACGCTGGGCGCAACACGGCTGCGGCTGGCCCTGATCTATCTCACCGAATATGGTCTGATCGGCGTGGCCACCGCCCTGTTTGCCACCGGCGCGGCGCTGCTGGGGGCCGAGCTTATTGTGCATGGGCTGATGAAATTCGACTTTACCCTGCATTTTGTGCAAGACCTGAGCGTGGCGCTGGCTGCCGTGCTGTTGATTGTGATTCTGGGCCTTCTGGGCACATGGCGCATTTTAAGCCTGAAACCAGCCTATTATTTGCGAAATCTGTAAATTTTGTAAGATTCTGCGGTCTTGTGAAAGCCATAAATTGCGCCCATATTAAAGGCCTGTCCAAGCGTCTGACCTGAAATTTTCAGGTGAGCGGCGCGGATGTTCAACGAGGGTAACATGTCTGACATGCGCTTCAATTCTTCCCGTCTTGGTTCTGTTGCCGGTGTCAATGCCCGCAGCATGGATCAGGGCCTGCGCCAATATATGCTTGGCGTTTACAATTACATGACTCTGAGCCTTGCCATCACCGGCCTGAGTGCTCTGGCCACCAATATGGTCACAGTCACACAGGATGAGGCCGGACTGCACCTGACCTCCGCCGGTTATGCGCTCTATCACAGCCCGCTGATGTGGATTGTGATGCTGGCGCCTTTGGGCATTTTGTTTGCCATGAATGCCCGCGTCTCGATCAGCACATTGCGCACGCTGTTTTTTGTGTTTTCGGCGCTGATGGGCGTGAGCATGTCGGTGCTGCTGCTGCGCTACACCGGCCAGTCGGTCACACGCATCTTCTTCCTCACCTCGGCGGCTTTCGGCTCGTTAAGCCTTTATGGCTACACAACCCGTAAAGACCTGAGCGCAATGGGCTCATTCATGATCATGGGTCTGTTCGGCATTATCATTGCCAGCCTCATCAACCTGTTCATGCAGAGCAGCCAGATGCAGTTCATGCTCTCAGTTCTGACCATTCTGGTGTTTTCCGGCCTCACCGCATGGGACACACAGGCAATCAAACAGATGTATTTTGCCGGCGACAGCTATGATGATGTGCAGCGCAAATCGATTCACGGCGCCGTGCAGCTGTATCTGGATTTTCTCAACATGTTCCAGGCATTGCTGGCCCTGTTCGGCGACCGCCGGAACTGATCCGCAGGCAAAGTCATGGCCGTGGGCAACACGGCCATCTCTCATCGCTTAAATCACTTTCAGCTTCGGGCGCGGTTCCAAGATCTGCAACACGCGATGCAGCTCATGGCCGCGCTTGAGAATAAGCCCCGCTGCATTTGTCACGCAGAAAGCACCCTGCTTTTTGGCCAATTTGGGGTCTTTTTCAATACGGTAGAGCGGCACTTCCGTGCTGCGGCGGAATACGCTGAACACCGCCCGCTCGCGGGTAAAATCAATGGCATAATCGCGCCACTCACCCGCAGCAACATTACGGCCATAAAGCGCCAGAATCAGCGTCAGTTCGCTGCGCTCAAATGTAACCTGTGCCGGTGAAACAACAGACGCTGTGCTGATGCTGCCTCTATAGTCCAGCACGGCACCCGGCAGCTGTGTTATCTCATTATCACTCATGAATCCTCAATCCCAAGGCGCTGATTGCAAGAATCGTCGTCATGTTTTCGTCATGATGGCGCGAACGCGTCCGCTCGGCAAGAGGCAAGCAAGGATAAGAAATCTTGATTTTGCCGCGATCTTGCCTTCACCTTGCCATTGAGCGCTACGATAAATAGTTCCATTGCCTGAGCGCAATGATCGATAGGCCGTGCTGGAATTGCCCCCCAACCCACAGTCTGCTTGTCTCTTGCGCATAGAACCAGACAATATAAGGCCGGCCGGACACATGTCCGCCGGCCTCTTTTTTGCCCTGCGCAAGAACCCTTGAAAAATGTGCCCCGCAGTCTGATATGACTGTCACCATTCAAGGGACCCGAACAATGAGCGAAACATTGAATTCTGCTGTCAAATCTCAGGCTTTCACAGCCGACGTGGCCAAACTTCTGCATCTGATGGTGCATTCGATTTATTCCGAGCGCGATGTTTTCCTGCGCGAACTTATTTCAAATGCAGCGGATGCCTGCGAAAAACTGCGCTATGACGCCGTGCAAAATCCGGCCCTGCTGGGCGAGGCGCACAGCTTTGCCATCACCATCACCGCCGACGAGGCCAATCACCGCCTGACCATTGCCGACAATGGCATTGGCATGGACGAGGCTGATCTGGTCAGCGCCCTGGGCACCATTGCCCGCTCCGGCACCAAAAATTTTCTGGAACAGCTGGAATCCGGCACAGGTGAAAAATCCGGCCTTGATCTGATCGGCCAGTTTGGCATTGGCTTTTATTCGGCCTTCATGGTGGCCGAAAACGTGGTGGTGGAAACCCGCAAGGCTGGCAGCGCGCAGGCGTTTCGCTGGACCTCGGACGGCAAAGGCACCTATGAGATTACGCCGCTGGCACCTGAGGAGGCTCCCGCCCACGGCACACGTGTCATTCTGCATCTGAATGCGGACAGCCATGAATTTGCACAAGGCTACCGGCTGCGCAGCATCATCACCCAACATTCCAATGCCATTTCTGTGCCTGTTGACCTTATTGAGGAGGCTGGCAAGGAGCCCGAGCGCGTCTCCAATGGCACGGCCCTCTGGACCAAGCCGAAATCCGAAATCGAGGCCAAAGATTATCAGGACTTTTACCAGTCGCTTTCCGGCCAGTTTGATGAACCGGCTCTGACCATTCACTGGCGGGCCGAGGGGCGCTATGAATATAATGTGCTCGCCTTCGTGCCCGGCGCGCGCCCGTTTGACCTGTTCGAACCGGAGCGCAAAGGCAAGGGCAAGCTCTATGTCCGCCGCGTTCTGATCAATGATTCGGCGGATCTTCTGCCCGGCTGGCTGCGTTTTGTGCGGCTTGTGGTTGATTCAGCCGATATTCCGCTCAATGTCTCGCGCGAGATGATCCAGCAAAGCCCGATTTATGCCGCCATCAAAAAGGGCGTCGCCAATCGCATCGTGCAGGACCTGACCAAATGCGCCGAGAACGAGCCGGAAAAATTTGCCAAAATCTGGGAGAATTTCGGCGCGGTGCTGAAAGAGGGGCTTTATGAGGACCCCTCCAAACGCGACGAATTGTTCAAGCTGGCGCGCTTTGCCTCAACCCAATCCGACACGCCCACCCGCTCTTTGAGCGATTATATCACGGGCCTGCGCCCCAACCAGACCGCCATTTACTATCTGCTGGGCGACGACCTCAAGCGTCTGAAAAGCAGCCCGCAGCTTGAAGGCTTTGCCGCGCGCGGCATCGAGGTTTTGCTGCTGCCCGACCCCGTGGATGCCTTCTGGGTGATGAATGCGCTGGGCTTTGAGGGGAAGCCGTTCAAGTCGGTCAGTCAGGGCGCGGCAGACCTTGGTCTGATTCCGCTGCTTGATGGCTCGGAAGCGCCCAAAGCCGCAGAGGCCACCGGCGACATTGCCGCCCTTCTGCTGTTCATGAAGGACAAGCTGGGGGCCTATGTCGCGGATGTGCGCAATTCCGACCGCCTCTCCAGCTCTGTGGCCTGTCTGGTGGCCAGCGAGGCGGCGCGTGATCGCCGTCTGGAGCAGATTTTAAGCCAACACGGGCAACTGCCCGAAATCTCAAAACCGGTGCTGGAAATCAATATTGGCCATGATCTTGTCAAACATCTGGCCGCGCATCTCAATGACGCCGACACATCGCTGGTGGAGGATGGCGCCTTGCTGATTCTCGATCAGGCGAAGGTGCTGGATGGCGAGGCGCCAGTGGACCC
>DAIMHB010000012.1:0-14713 GCA_036723545.1 Beijerinckiaceae bacterium | reverse complement strand
ATTGGCTCCGGTTTCAATCAAGCCGCTCGATGGCTATAGCTGTGGCCTCGCCGCCGCCAATGCAGAGCGCGGCCATGCCGCGTTTGAGGTTATATCTTTGCAGCGCGGCGAGAAGCGTGACGATGATGCGCGCGCCGGAGGCACCAATCGGGTGGCCCAAGGCGCAGGCGCCGCCATGCACATTCATCTTGTCATGCGGCAAATCCAGATCCCGCATCGCCGCCATGGCGACCACAGCAAAGGCCTCGTTGATTTCGAACAGATCAACATCACGCAAAGCCCAGCCAGTGCGGGCGCTCAAAGTTTTGAGTGCGCCAATAGGTGCGGTGGTAAAAAGGTGCGGGGCCTGCGCATGGGTGGCGTGGCCGGTGATGGTGGCGAGCGGGCGCAGCCCTTGCCTTTCGGCTTCCGAGCGGCGCATGAGGACAAGCGCTGCCGCCCCGTCCGAAATCGAGCTGGAATTGGCGGCTGTGACTGTGCCGCCCTCACGAAAAGCCGGTTTCAGGCGGCCAATTTTATCCGGCTGCGCTTTGGCGGGCTGTTCGTCCTGCGCAATGACGCGCTCTGTTTTGCCGCTCTGAACCGTGACGGGGGTAATTTCAGCATCAAATGCGCCGGTGGTGATGGCCGCAAGAGCGCGCTCAAGCGACGCGCGGGCATAATCATCCTGCGCCTCGCGGGTGAATTGATAGGTCTGCGCGCAGTCCTCGGCGAAGGTGCCCATCAGGCGGCCTTTGTCATAGGCATCCTCCAGTCCGTCGAGAAACATATGGTCCATGATGCGGCCATGGCCAAGGCGATAGCCAGTGCGGGCACGGTCCAGCAGATAAGGCGCATTGCTCATGCTCTCCATGCCACCGGCAACGATGACTCTGGCGCTGCCTGCCACAATCAGATCATGCGCCAGCATGGTGGCCTTCATGCCGGAGCCGCACATTTTATTGATGGTGGTGGCGCCGCTGCTCAGAGGCAGCCCCGCACCAAGAGCAGCCTGCCGCGCGGGGGCCTGGCCCTGGCCAGCGGGCAGAACACAGCCCATCAGCACCTCGTCCACAGCCTCTGGCGACAGGCCGCTGCGGTTCAGCGCTGCACCAATGGCCGTCGCGCCAAGCTGCGGCGCGGTGAGTGAGGAGAAATCGCCCTGAAACCCACCCATTGGTGTGCGGGCCGCGCCCACAATCACAACCGGATCCTGCATGATCATTCTCCTCTGAGGTTAGCGCGGGGCCATGCGCAAGGCGCCGTCCAGCCGGATCGTCTCGCCATTCAGCATGGTATTTTCGCAAATATGTTGCATCAGCGCCGCATATTCGGACGGGCGGCCAAGGCGCGGCGGAAAGGGTACAGTTTGCCCCAGCGAGTCCTGCACCGCTTGTGGCAGGCCAGCCATCATCGGTGTTTCAAAAATGCCCGGCGCGATGGTCATGACGCGAATGCCATAACGCGCCAGCTCCCGCGCAATGGGCAGGGTCATGCCCGCCACTCCGGCCTTGGACGCGGCATAGGCGGCCTGTCCGATCTGCCCGTCAAAGGCGGCAATCGAGGCGGTATTGATGATGATGCCGCGCTCGCCCTCACCATCCGGCGCGTTTTTGGCCATCACCTCTGCGGCCAGGCGGATCATATTGAAGGTGCCGACAAGATTGATGGATATGGTGCGGGCAAAGCTTTCCAGCTGGTGCGGGCCGTCCTTGCCAAGAATTTTTTCGCCCGGCGCAATGCCTGCACAGTTGATGAGGCCATGCAGCGCGCCAAACTGCTCCAGCGTTGCCTGCACAGCCGCCCGCCCGTCATGTTCGCGGGTGACATCTGTGGTGATGAAACGGACATCCGGCCCCAGTTCGGCGGCTATCGCCGTGCCGTTTTGCGCATTTACATCGGCCACGATAGCCTGTCCGCCTTGCGCCACGACCATGCGTGCCGCCGCTGCGCCAAGGCCGGAGCTGCCACCGGTAATGAGAAAGATATGATTTTTAATCTGCATATTTATGCTCTCTTTTGGTGGACAACAGACGACGAGCCTGTTTCAAATGGGGTGCGTCCAGCATTCGGCCATCAAGCTGGACTGTTCCGGTGTGCGGGTTTGCTTCAAACACCGCAACAACACGTCTGGCCAATTCCAGTTCTGACTCGCTGGGCGTGAAGGCCTGATTGATGATGTCGATCTGGCAGGGATGAATGGCCATCATGCCGCTAAAGCCATCGCGCCGCCCGTTTGCGCAATAGGCGCGAAGTCCTGCCTCGTCCTTAAAATTGGGATAGACCGTGTCTATTGCCGCGACGCCCGCCGCCGCAGCAGCGGCCAGACACAGGCCGCGTGCAATTTGATAAAGCGGGGTAAAGGCACCGGTTTCATCGCGGCATGTGACAGCACCAATCGCGGCCGAGAGATCTTCTGCCCCCCATGTGAGGCCCGCAAGCTGCGAACCTGCCTTCGCATAGGTGTCCAGCCGGAAGATTGAAATCGGTGTTTCGGTGGCAATAGGCAAAATCGGGATTGCGGCGCGCGCAAGTCCTTGTTGCTCCTGAATCAGAGAAATATCTTCGCATAACTGTATGAAATCTTGTGCGGAATCGGCCTTTGGCAGCACAATTCCGTCTAGGTGTGCGGGTAGAATGGCCGCTAAATCCTCACTATAGTCCATGCTGGAGCGCGGATTGATCCGCACCCAAAGCTGTGCGGGGCGCGCCGTCGCATGGCGATCAAGACACTCATGTACACAGGCGCGCGCCTGAGCCTTATGGGCAAAAACGACGGAATCTTCCAAGTCAAGAATAAGCGCATCGGCAGTGCAGAGCAGCGCCTTGGCCATTTTGGCCGGGCTGTCACCGGGCACGAAAAGCATCGAGCGAAGTGTCATATCTGCGGCTTTCTTTGAACAAGCGCTGTGCGGCGACATTGACAGACAATTTCCCCATGCTGGTTGAATGCCTGATGCTCAAACACCACCAGTCCGGCGTGCGGGCGGGAGGCGCTGGCGCGCAGTTCAACAACCGAGGTTTCGCAGCGCAGCGTATCGCCAATAAACACCGGTTTGGGCATGATGACCGCGTCATAGCCCAGATTGGCCACCAGCGTGCCGAGCGTTGTATCCGCCACCGACAACCCAACCATCAGGCCGAAGGTGAAGATGCCATTGACAACAATCTGGCCAAATTCAGTTTGTGCCGCATATTCGGCGTCCAGATGCAGGGGTTGCGGATTATGGGTGAGGGTGGAGATCAGCAGATTGTCTGTTTCTGTAACCGTGCGGTGCAGGGCATGGGTGAACCGCGCCCCCAGTTGAAACTCCTCGAAATAGTGACCGGCCATTTATCCGCTCCGCGGTGCGAGGGTTAAAACTATTGTGTTCTCCGCAACCTGATCCCCTAAGGCTGCCATGATCTGCGTCACAACCGCGTCAAAGGGTGCGCTCATCACATGCTCCATCTTCATCGCCTCAACGGTGATGAGCGGCTGGCCTTTGCTCACCGATTGACCAGAGACAATCGCCAGATCGACAATTCGACCGGGCATGGGCGACCGGATTGCCCCATCCCCCTCTGTGATTTCCGACCCTTCAGCGCGGCTATGCGGCAGGCAGAAGGCATAGGCCTCGCCACCTTCAAAGACGATAATATTTTCGCCCTCACGCAGCAAAGATATTTCATTTTGGGTCTTGTCTTCGTGCTTGAGGTCGAGCGCAAATCTCTCACCATTCAGTTCAAGCCACAGGGGCGCAGGTTCGGTTGTGTTGAGGCGTAGCCCCGCGAGCGACCGCTCACCCCAAATATGACCCGTGTTTTGAGCCAGAACGGCTGAAGCAACGGCGGCAAGCATGTGCTCTGAGGGTTCAGGCACAGGTATCAGCGCATCCAGCCGCGCGCCGATAAAGTCCGTATCCATCTCGCCCGCGACAAAATCCGGATTGTTCAGGCAGCGCACCAGAAAACCGGCATTGGTCTGAACCGGCCAGACCTCAACCATGCCGCAGGCCTGCGCCAATTTTGCGGCGGCAATTTCGCGGCTTGGTGCATGTGTGATCAGCTTGGCAATCATCGGGTCATAATAGGGCGTGATTTCGCCGCCCTGTTCAACCGCGCTCTCCACACGGATGCTGTATGGAAGGCGTAAATGCTGCAATGGACCCATGGAGGGCAGAAAGCCGGTTTGTGTATTTTCTGCATAGAGCCGCGCCTCAAGGGCATGGCCGTTCAGCCGGATCTCGTGCTGGCGCAGCGGCAAAGCCTCGCCGGCGGCGATGCGAAATTGCCATTCCACCAGATCAAGGCCGGTGATGGCTTCAGTCACCGGATGCTCCACCTGCAACCGCGTGTTCATTTCCATGAACCAAATGCGATCCGGCCTCAAGCCGTCGGAGGCGTCGGCGATAAATTCGACAGTGCCCGCCCCCTGATATTTCACAGCTTTCGCGGCGCGGATGGCCGCGCTGCAAATCGCGTCGCGTGTCGCAGCATCCATACCGGGGGCGGGGGCCTCCTCGATGACTTTTTGGTGGCGGCGCTGGAGAGAACAATCGCGTTCAAACATATGCACGACATTGCCAAAGCCATCCGCAAATAATTGCACTTCGATATGGCGCGGGCGGCGGATGTATTTTTCAAGCAGAATGCGGTCATCGCCAAAGCTCGCGGCGGCTTCGCGCTTGCAAGCGGCGAGTGCGCCCGCAAAATCCGCTGCGGCCTCGACCTTGCGCATCCCCTTGCCGCCACCACCGGCCACGGCCTTGATCAACACGGGATAACCGATTGTATCGGCCTCGGTTAAAAGCCGTATTTCGGATTGATCTTCGCCCATATAGCCGGGGGTCACGGCCACGCCTGCCTCGTTCATCAGGCGTTTGGCATTATGTTTCAACCCCATAGCCCGTATCGCGCTTGGGGGCGGGCCAATCCATATCAGCCCGTGCTGAATAATTTTTTCGGCAAATTCGGCATTTTCTGACAGAAAACCATAACCGGGATGAACAGACTGCGCGCCGGTCTGTTGTGCGGCCATCAAAAGTTTGTCGGATACTAAATAGCTTTCACGCGCAGGTGCAGGCCCGATATGCACCGCTTGATCTGCCTCGCGCACATGGGGCGCATTCACATCTGCATCGGAATAAACCGCGATGGTGCGGATATTCAGCCGCCGCGCGGTGCGGATAATGCGGCGGGCAATCTCGCCGCGATTGGCGATGAGGACAGATCTCAGCATCCGCGTCACATTCTGAAAATACCGAACCGGCTGTCCGGTATCGGTGCATTGAATGTTGTTGCGAAAGCCAGACCTAAAATATCGCGGGTCTGTGCCGGATCGATGATGCCATCATCCCAAAGGCGGGCCGTGGCAAAATAGGGGTTGCCTTCCGCCTCATAACGGTCGCGCACCGGCGTTTTAAACGCGTCTTCATCGGCTTGCGACCAGCTTTCACCACGGGACTCCAGCCCGTCACGCCGGATGGTGGCCAGAACGGCGGCGGCCTGTTCCCCGCCCATAACGCTGATGCGGCTATTGGGCCATGTGAAGAGAAAACGCGGCGCAAAGGCACGCCCGCACATGCCATAATTGCCTGCGCCAAAGCTGCCGCCAATGAGCACCGTGATTTTTGGCACTTCGGCGCAAGCCACCGCCATCACCAGTTTGGCGCCGTCCTTGGCTATGCCTCCCGCCTCATATTTGCCACCAACCATAAAGCCGGAAATATTTTGCAGGAATAACAACGGAATTTTCCGTTTGCAGGCCAGCTCGATAAAATGTGCACCTTTCAATGCGCTTTCCGAAAATAACACGCCATTATTGGCGAGAATGGCCACCCGCTGCCCCCAAATTTTGGCAAATCCGCAGATCAGCGTGGTGCCATAGAGTGCTTTAAATTCGTCAAAGCGGGAGCCGTCCACAAGCCGCGCAATGATTTCCCTTACATCATAGGGTGTGCGCAGATCGACCGGGATAATCCCATAAAGCTCTTCGGCAGCATAAATCGGTGGCTCAATCTCGCCGACCAGTCTGTTCTCTGGGCATCCGAGGTTTGAAACCACATGGCGCACAATCTCCAGTGCATGGCTGTCATTGGCGGCGACATGATCGACCACACCGGAGCGCCGTGCATGGGTGTCCGCGCCGCCAAGCTCTTCGGCTGAAATAACCTCGCCCGTTGCCGCTTTGACCAGAGGCGGCCCGCCTAGAAAAATAGTGCCCTGATTGCGCACAATAATGGTCTCGTCGGACATGGCCGGCACATAGGCACCGCCCGCCGTGCAGGAGCCCATGACACAGGCAATCTGCGCAATGCCTTCTGCACTCATCCGCGCCTGATTGTAAAAAATACGGCCAAAATGGTCGCGGTCAGGGAAAACCTCAGCCTGATGTGGCAGGTTGGCGCCGCCGCTATCCACCAGGTAAATACAGGGCAGGCGGTTTTGCGCGGCGATTTCCTGCGCCCGCAGATGCTTTTTCACCGTGAGGGGAAAATATGCGCCGCCCTTGACCGTTGAATCATTGGCGACAATCATCACTTCGCGGCCCGAAACGCGGCCTATACCTGTAATCAATCCTGCGCCGGGGGCTTCATTTTCATATAGGCCGAAGGCCGCCAGCTGTCCGATTTCAAGAAAGGGCGAGCCGGGATCCAGAAGATGCTCGACCCGTTCGCGCGGAAGCAATTTGCCGCGTGCTTTGTGCCGCTCGCGCGCTTCCGATGGGCCGCCCAACGAGGCCTTGGCCACAGCCTGCCGCAGCATTTCAACCCGCTCAAGATTATGAGTCCTGTTATGTGCATATTCGGGCGCGCCTGTGTTGAGAGTGCTTTTGAGCCTGTTCATGTGCCCACCAATTCCCGCCCGATGAGAAAGCGCCGGATTTCATTGGTGCCTGCGCCGATGTCATAGAGCTTGGCGTCACGCAGATAACGCTCAACCGGATAATCTTTGAGATAACCGGCGCCCCCCAGCGCCTGAATGGCCTCCAGCGCGACTTTAACCGCATTTTCACTGGCCAGAAGGATGGCTCCGGCGGCATCAAAACGTGTGGTGCGACCGGCATCGCAGGCCTTGGCCACCGCATAAACATAGGCCCGCGCCGAGTTGAGCGCGACATACATATCTGCAATTTTGCCCTGCATCAGTTGGAATGTGCCAATCGGCTTGCCGAACTGGCGACGTTCCCGCACATAAGGCAACACCACATCAAGACAGGCCTGCATAATGCCCAGCGGCCCGCCCGCCAGCACGGCGCGTTCATAATCCAGCCCGCTCATCAGAATCTGCGCGCCAGCCCCCACGGTCCCGAGGATGTTGTCCTGCGGCACAGCAACATCTTCAAACACCAGCTCACCCGTATCCGAGCCGCGCATTCCCATTTTGTCGAGCTTTTGCGCGCAGGAAAAGCCTTTCATGGATTTTTCGATCAAAAATGCGGTTATGCCCTTGCTGCCACTGTGACTGTCGGTTTTGGCATAAACCACCAGAACATCGGCATTCGGGCCATTGGTGATCCAGAATTTCGTGCCATTGAGCACATAAGTGTCACCCTGTTTTTCGGCGCGCAGTTTCATCGAGATCACATCCGAGCCAGCATTTGCCTCGCTCATGGCCAGCGCGCCAATATGCTCGCCGCTGATGAGTTTGGGCAGGTAGCGCCGCTTTTGCTCCGGCGTGCCCCAGCGGCGGATCTGGTTGATGCAGAGGTTGGAATGCGCACCATAGGACAGGCCGACAGCGGCGCTGGCGCGCGACACCTCTTCCATAGCAATCACATGCTCAAGATAGCCAAGCCCAAGCCCGCCCCAGTCCTCCTCAACGGTTATGCCATGCAGACCCAGTGCACCCATTTGCGGCCAGAGCTGACCCGGAAACACATTGGACCGGTCGATTTCCGCCGCGCGCGGAGCAATATGGGTTGCCGCAAATTTACAGGTTGTTTCACGGATCTGATCCGCGACCTCTCCGAGGCTGAACTCAAAATGAGACATTTTTCCGTTCCGTAAATTTTAAGGCACACGGCTTCAGATTTAAAAATTACAAATATTTTACAGAAACAACAATGCTTAAAAATTCTATTTCACGAATTGAACAATTCATAAATAATCAAAAGCCTACCACCCGCGAATTGGCAAAGTTGTGATGGATTTCATCACGCCCAAGCTCATGGAAGAATGGATTTCCCGCACGGTGGAGAGGGTGGAGAGGCGGGTGAAAATCAGGTCGCGATAGTCGGAAATATCCTTGACCACAATGCGCAGCAGAAAGTCATAGGTGCCCATGGTGAGGTGACATTCTGTCACTTCCGGAAAACGGCCTATTGCGTCGGTAAATTCGGTTAAATTGGCTTTTCCATGTGCAGAAAGGCTGACACTGGCAAAAACAGTGACATTGAAACCGAGCAATTCCGCATTGAGACGGGTGACCTGATCGAGAATATAGCCTGCCTCTTTCAGCCGGCTGAGCCGCCGCCAGCAGGGCGATTGTGACAGGCCGACAAGATCGGCGAGATCAGCCGTGGACAGAGGCGGGTTTTTCTGAACTGTATCCAGAATCCGCAAATCGAGGTCATCAAGATCCATCGGATTGATTTTCCATATTTTTCAAAATTATTAGATTAAACAATATAAAATTAAATTTTATTTTGGCAATAAGGATTATCCGCCGCCGGTAGTTTTATTTAGAATTGAAGCTGTGATGTGAAAGGACAGCTCATGGCTTTACCTGATTTTATGACTGCAATTCCAAGCCGGACACATGAGGCGGTTTACCGGCTTGACCGGCCGGATTTGGGCTTGACCGGCTTTATCGCGCTGCACTCCACCGCTTTGGGGCCAGCTTTTGGCGGAACCCGCGTCTGGACCTATGAACATGAAGATCAGGCCTTGCTGGATGCGCTGCGCCTGTCGGAAGGCATGACCTATAAAAATGCGCTTGCCGAGCTGAATGTGGGTGGCGGCAAGGCCGTTCTCTGGATTAAAGACACATCGACGCCGCGCGCGGCGATTTTTTCGGCCTTTGGTGAGGCTGTGGAAAGCCTCAACGGACGTTATATGACGGCGGAAGATGTCGGCACATCGGTTGAGGATATGCAGATGATCCGCACAATGACGCGCCATGTGGCTGGCCTGCCGCCCGTTGGCGGGCAGGCGGGGGGTGACCCCTCGCCCTGGACGGCGCTCGGTGTGTTTTGCGCTATCGAAGCGGCGCTGACATCGCGCGGCAAGACCATACAGGGGGCCACCATTGCGGTGCAGGGCTGTGGCCATGTCGGTGAAAGCCTTTGTGCTTTGCTCTGTGCTGCCGGTGCTGTTTTGAAAGTGTCGGATATTCGGGCTGAACGCGCGAAAAGCATGGCGCAGGCCTATGGCGCGCAGATTTGCACTCCGGAGACTATTTTATCGACGAGGGCGGATGTGCTGGCACCCTGCTCGCTGGGTGCGGGGCTGAACCCACAGACGATTCCGCATATCAAAGCCAAAATCATTGTCGGTGCGGCCAATAATCAGCTTGCAACAGCACAAGACGGCTTTGATTTGCATAATCGTGGCATTCTTTATGTGCCCGATTATGTGGTCAATGCGGGTGGCATCATCAGCGCCGTTGCCGAAGCGCAGGGTGATAAAGTGCAGTTGGTCGAGGGGCGTGTGCGCGCCATTGGCGGGCGCGTTGCCGATATTTTGGCACGCGCTGAGCGGCTGGGCCGCCCCCCGTTTCAGCTTGCCGATGAAATGGCCAAAGCCATTTTAAACGAAGCCAGTATTGAGAATGTTGCGCATCGGGCCATCGCCTGAATTTAAGTTTCCTCCCGGCCCACTTGCCCTCACTTTTTTAAAAAGTGAGGGTTTTTTATTGGAGCCATTCATTTTTTATAGGTTTTACAATTTCCTCTGTGCGAGCGTTAGGATGAGGGTAAAATCGTTTTTGCGAACGCATGTTCAGTAATCCAGTTTAAACTAGAGTCTGTTGCCTTTAACCAGAAACGTCTCCCTCTCCCTGCGTGCGGGGAGAGGGTGGGGTGAGGGGCATTTTCATGAGACCTCGCCCCTCACCCTGTCCCTCTCCCCATTAAAATGGGGAGAGGGGACGCGCACAAAGAATATCCATATAAAAACAGTATGTTCTCATGGATGGCTTCGCCTCTTCGCAATGTCCGCTCATCCTGCCTAAAAGCCCTTCAAATTTTTAAGCCTTTTAAATATGAATGGCATGGCCCAGCGCTTTAAGTGACGCCTCAAATATGGCCTCGCTTTGGGTGGGGTGGGCATGAATAATGCCGCGCACATCCTCCAGCACCGCGCCCATTTCCAGCAATGTCGCAAATTCTCCCGAAAATTCCGAAATATGCGCACCCACGGCCTGAATGCCGAGAATGCGATGGTCGCTTTTTTGCGCCACCACGCGCACAAATCCATCCCCCGCATCCATGGAAAGCGCGCGGCCATTGGCCTGAAGCGGAAACTGGCCGATCATTATCTCAACGCCAGCGGGCACATCACCCGGCGAGAGGCCGACACTGACAATTTCCGGCTCGGTAAAGCACACCGCCGGAATGGCCACGGGCGCAAACCGGCGGCGTTGCCCCGCGATAATTTCAGCCACCATTTCGCCCTGTGCCGAGGCTTTATGCGCCAGCATCGGCTCGCCCACCAGATCGCCAATCGCCCAGACATTGCGGGTGGATGTGGCGCAGCGTTCATCCACAGCCACGAAAGGGCCGGACATGCGCAGATTCATCTGCTCCAGACCCCAGCCAAATGTGTTGGGCGCGCGGCCAACAGTGACGAGAATTTTGTCAGCGGGCAGAGCTATGGTCTCGCCCTCGCGGGTTTCGATGTTCAGGCAACCCTCATCATGGCCCAAGGCTTTGGCCCCCAGATGCAGAGCAACGTCATGCTGTTCCAGCCAGCGCTGCACCGGTGCCACCAGCTTGTCGTCATAAAGCGGCAAGATCTGGTCTTTGGCCTCAACAATGGTCACCTTTGCGCCCAGCTTGGCAAAGGCGGTGCCCAGTTCGAGGCCGATGTAGCCCGCGCCGACAATGGCCAGATGTTTGGGCACCTCCTGCAGCGCCAGTGCTTCTGTCGAGGAGATCACAGCCCCGCCGAAGGGCAGAAATGGCAGCTCGACCGGCTGCGCGCCGGTGGCCAGAATGACATGTTCTGCCGAGATGGTGAGCGGCCCGCTTGGCGTTGTGACTGTGCAATTTTTCGCGTCCGAAAATTGCGCCCAGCCTTCGATCACCCGCACCTTTGCGCGCTTGAGCAGGCCCGCGACACCGCCGCTCAATCTATCGACAATGCCGTCCTTCCAGCCGATGGTTTGGGCAAAATCGAGAGTTGGCGGTGTCTCTAGTTGAATGCCAAAACGGCTTTCCCGCGCCGTCTCCACCATAGTGGCGAAGTGGCTGGCGGCATGAATCAACGCTTTGGAGGGAATACAGCCACGAATGAGGCAGGTGCCGCCCAGACGGCCCGCCTCAACCAGCACAGTTTCTAATCCAAGTTGCCCCGCGCGAATGGCCGCAACATAGCCGCCGGGCCCGCCGCCAATGACGAGAACCTTGGTTTTAATCGTTTCTGTCATGGTCAATCCATAAATATGATGGCGGGATGCTCGATCAGGCGTTTCAGCTGCTGAATGAAGCGGGCGGCGTCATGGCCATCAACAATGCGATGATCGAAGGACGAGGAGATGTTCATCATTTTGCGGATGGTGATCTGGCCGTTATGCACCACTGGCCGCTCGATGATTTTATTCGGGCCGATGATCGCCACCTCCGGATGATTGATGACCGGTGTGGCCGCAACACCGCCCAAAGCCCCCAGGCTCGACAGGGTGATGGTGGAGCCGCTGAGTTCGTCGCGGGTCGCGGTGCCATTGCGTGCGGCGCTGGTGACACGGGTGAGTTCGCGCGCGCAATCCCAGATATTTAAGGCTTCAGCATGGCGCACAACCGGCACGATCAAGCCATTGGCAGTTTGTGTGGCGATGCCAATATGCACGCCCCCAAAGCTGTGAAGCACACCGTCCTCATCCTCATAACGCGCATTGATATTGGGAAATTCGGGCAAAACCTTCACCAAGGCCCGCATGAAGAAGGGCAGAAGCGTCAGTTTGGGCTGGTGCGCGTGCAGATTTTGGTTCACATCCTGCCGCAGGGCTTCCAGTTCGGTGACATCGCATTCCTCAATATAGGAAAAATGCGGAATGCGGCGCTTGGCCTACTGCATTTTTTCAGCAATTTTGCGGCGCAGGCCCACGATGCGCGTGTCATGAACAGCGGTGTTTCGGGAAAGGCCTGAAACCGCAGGGGCGTTTTGCCTTTGAACATACGCCTCAAGATCGGCGGGCACAATCCGCCCCGCCGGGCCGGAACCTTGGACATGGCTTAAATCAATGCCCAGCTCATAGGCGCGGTGGCGGGTGAAGGGCGAGGCCAAAGGCGCTGAGGCGGGGCTGGTGGCGGCGGGCTTGACCACCTCAGGCTCTGGTTTTGGCGCGGGTTGAACTTGGGCAACCGGCTCTGCCACAGCGGTGGGCATTTCTCCGGCATTGCCAGCGCCCTCCACCTCAAATTCCACCAGCACGCCGCCCACCGGCATCATGGCACCAATCTCGCCATGCAGCGCCACCACAATGCCATGGACCGGCGAGGTCATTTCAACCGTGGCCTTGTCGGTCATCACGTCGAGAAGGGGTTGATCTTCCTTGACATGATCGCCGATTTTCACCGCGCGGGCGACAATTTCGGCCTCGGCGACGCCCTCGCCAATGTCGGGCAAGCGAAAGAGAAAACGTCCCATATCAGTTCTCCATCACACGCTGCAATGCGGAAATCAGGCGGGCGGGGCCGGGGAAATAGTCCCATTCAAAGGCATGGGGATAGGGCGTGTCCCAGCCGGTGACACGTTCGATCGGGCTTTTGAGATGGTAAAAGCAGCGCTCCTGCACCAGCGCGGAAAGCTCGGCACCAAAGCCGCCAAAGCGTGAAGCCTCATGCAAAATCACGCAGCGGCCGGTTTTTTGCACCGAGGCAACGATGGTCTCAATATCCAGCGGCACAATCGAGCGCAGGTCGATGAGTTCGGCATCAATACCACATTCGGCAATGGCCGATTTTGCCACATGCACCATGGTGCCATAGGCCAGCACAGTTGCGGCTGTGCCGGCGTGCACGATCGCCGCCTTGCCCAGCGGCACCTTATAATAGCCAGCGGGCACCTCGCCTTGTAGCTCGCCCGCCCATGTTTTGGCGGTTTGGTCCTGCCGCCCCTCGAACGGGCCATTATACAGGCGCTTGGGTTCCAGAAAAATCACCGGATCCTCATCCTCGATCGCCGAAATCAGCAGGCCCTTGGCGTCATAGGGGTTGGAGGGAATGATGGTTTTGAGGCCGGTGACATGGGCGAAAATGGCTTCCGGACTCTGGCTATGGGTTTGCCCGCCAAAAATACCGCCGCCATAGGGCGAGCGCACCGTGATCGGGGCTGAAAATTCGCCATTTGAGCGATAGCGCAGCCGCGCGGCCTCCGAGACCAGCTGGTCAATCGCCGGAAAAATATAATCGGCAAATTGAATTTCCACCACAGGGCGCAGGCCATAGGCCCCCATGCCAATGGCGGTGGCGACAATGCCGCCCTCTGAAATCGGCGTGTCAAAACAGCGCTTTAAGCCATATTTTTTCTGCAAGCCGTCGGTGACACGAAAGACGCCGCCAAAATAGCCGACATCCTCGCCAAAAATCAGCGTGTCCGCATCGCGCTCCAGCATCACATCAAGTGCGGAATTCAGCGCCTGAATCATATTCATCTGTGACATGGCTTAAATCCCCAGTTCGCGGCGTTGCTCGATCAGGCGCCAGTCCGGCTCTTTGAACACGCCTTCAAACATTTCCCGCACGCTGGGCTTGGACTGGCCCAATGTGCCGATGGCCTCGCCTTCTTTCATGGCGCTGCGGATGTTGTCCTCCAGCTCCGCGATGAGCGCCTCATGACGCGCTTCGTCCCAGAGGCCTATGGTTATCATATGCGCCTTGAGCCGCTCGATAGGGTCGCCCAAGGGCCAGAGCGCCGCTTCTTCCGAGGGGCGATATTTGCCCGGATCATCACTGGTGGAATGGCCCGCGACGCGATAGGTCACGCATTCAATCAGCGTTGCGCCGCCATTATTATGCGCGCGCTCGGCTGCCCATTGCGTGGCCGCCCAGAGCGCCAGAAAATCATTGCCATCCACACGCAGGCCGGGCAGGCCATAACCAATCGAGCGCGCGGCAAAGGTGGTTGCCTCACCCCCTGCAATGCCCTGAAAGGTTGAAATCGCCCATTGATTGTTGGTGATGCACAGAATAACCGGCGCGCGGTAGACTGAGGCAAATGTCAGCGCCTCATGAAAATTGCCTTCGGCGGTTGAGCCCTCGCCAATATAGGCCAGCGCGATTTTGTCATCGCCTTTATAGGCAGAGGCCATGGCCCAGCCCACCGCATTGCCAAAGCGGCTGCCCAGATTGCCGGAAATCGAATAAAACCCATAGTCGCGCGCAGAATACATCACCGGCAGTTGTTTGCCCCTGAGTGGGTCTTTGGCGTTGGAATAGATCTGATTGACAAGGTTGATCAGCGGATAGCCGCGCGCCATCAGCCAGCTCACCACCCGGTAAGTGGGAAAGCACATGTCCTGCGCACCCAGAACCATCGACTGCGCCGCGCCAATCGCCTCCTCGCCGGTGGATTTCATATAAAAGCTGGAT
>DAIMHB010000011.1:10592-15081 GCA_036723545.1 Beijerinckiaceae bacterium | reverse complement strand
GAGTAAAATTCATGATGGCATCGCCTTCCGCTGCTTCGCTCTGGCAGAGGCCCAATCTTGTCCGCTTTCTGACGGTGCGTGTGCTGATGGCTTTTGCCGCGCAAATGCAGGATGTGGCCATTGGCTGGCATGTCTATTCGCAAACCGGCAGTGCCATGAGCCTGGGTCTGGTCGGGCTGGCGCAGTTTCTGCCGCTTCTGCTGTTTGTCGGGCTGGCGGGTGATCTGGCGGACAGGCAGGACCGTCGGCTGATCAGTGTGGTTTGCAACATCGCGCAGATGGTTTGTTCGGTGGCCTTGTTTGTTTTTGCTTATCTTGCGGATTTTGGTATCTGGCCGGTTTATCTGTGCCTGCTGGGGCTGGGGTCGGCCCGTGCCTTCAGTGCGCCGGCCATGTCAGCGATTTTGCCCAATCTGGTTGATAAAACCGAGTTTTCGCGGGCTGTGGCGGTCAGTTCGTCCGCATTTCAGATTGCCACGATTATCGGCCCGGCGGCAGGTGGCTTGCTCTATGCGCTGATCGGCAATGCGACATTTCTGGTTTCGGCGGCCTTTTTTGGCGGGGCGGCGCTGACGGTCGCGGCTCTGCCTAAAATTATTGCTGCCGCGAGTGAGGCGCATCTGACCACGATGCAGCGTGTTTTTGCCGGTGCGCGCTATGTGTTCAGCAATAAAATTGTGTTGGGTGCGCTGTCGCTGGATTTATTTGCTGTTTTGCTGGGCGGTGTCACGGCGCTTTTGCCGATTTATGCCCATGATATTTTAAATGTGGGGCCGGGCGGGCTTGGCTTTTTGCGCGGGTGTCCGGCCATTGGCGCGGCGATGATGGGCCTGTGTCTGGCCTATATTCCGCTGAAACGGCGTGTGGGCGCGCTGATGTTTATCTGTGTGGCGGGCTATGGTGTGGCCACCGTCACCTTTGCGCTCTCCACCTCGCTCATCCTTTCCGCCGGTGCAATGATCGCCCTGGGCGTGTTTGATATGGTGAGCGTGGTCGTGCGTCAGACCCTGGTGCAGATTGCCACGCCGGATGCCATGCGCGGGCGGGTCACGGCCATTAATTTCGTGTTTATCGGTGCCTCAAACCAGCTGGGCGAATTTGAATCAGGATTTGCCGCGCATTTCTTTGGCGCCGTGCCCGCCGCATTGCTGGGCGGGGTTGGCACATTGTTTATTGTGGCGATCTGGGCATGGCTGTTTCCGCAACTGCGCAAGGCCGACCGCTTTGAGGGGTGAGGCTTGTGCCCATTTCAGACATTTCAATTTTACTTTTCTGTTTTGCAGCTATTTTGAGATGATTTTCCGCATGAAATCATTAAATCTTTCTGGGCGGATTTTCCCTGTTGCTGCATTTGCGCGGATACGCTATCAACACCTGTGCCTGCACCCGTAGCTCAGCTGGATAGAGCGCTGCCCTCCGAAGGCAGAGGCCAGGGGTTCGAATCCCTTCGGGTGCGCCAGTACTTCAAAATATCATTGAAAAGATTAGGCTTTTTTGGTAATTTCCCAAACTGAAATGAGCGTTTGGGAATTGCTGTTCTGGTTTTGGGCGGTTTTTAACGCCTTCGCTCCGGCGACCTGCCAGCAAAGCTTGATCGACTCGGGCTCTCTTTCTTCTACGCCCTTGACTTTTTCTCTCGTTTGTTCTTACTTTGTTCATATAATCAAAGCGAGAGCCACCGAGCCATGACAATGCGCAGGGGCGAATTATTAAAGGCGCGAATTGACCGTGAGTTTCCGTTTCAGGTCGGCTATCCGGAGGCAATTCGGGTGGATCACGGCAGCGGGTTCATCTCCTGCGGCCTCGACTTATGGGCCTATGTCAAGGCGTTGTGCTCGACTTCTCCCGGCCGGGCAAGTCGCCGACACCAGCTTCATCGAAAACTCAACGGCAAGTCGGGCCGAGTGCCTGAGACCCCCATTGGTTCATGAGCCTTGATGACGCAGGGATAAAAATGAAGGAATGGCGTAGAGACTAGAATGAAGATTGTCCATGTAGCGCCATCGTAAATAAGCCCCCGATATTGCTGATGAAGGCGTCAGGGGCATCCGGCTCACCCTGATCGTTCGTCCCCGGAAAATCCCCTCCCGGGCGGCCCAAAATCGGGGAGCAGGTCAATTCTGGATAACCAAAATTGTTTTAGAAACCATAATCAACCGGCATTGATGCTGTATGAAGGGCTAAATCATTATATTGACACGCATGGCAATATCTGAAAATATACTGAAAATGACAGCGCTAACATAAATTCTTCAGAGTGTTTTCAGAAATATTCCGCAAAAGGGCATAGGACTGCGAATTGAACAACAAAACCTGACAGCGCTGATTAAGAAAAATACGCTGATTTTTAATGGGATGGATAACGCGGGGATAAGATTGAAATGTCATTATCGGAACGCCAATCACACGCGCCTGACACAAATGCTGAATCACACTTATTGCGTCGTGTGGGCTATTTGTTCAAATTGCGGGAGATGAATGTTTTTATTGCTTTGATTGCTGTGGGGTTCTTGATCAGCCTTTTCACCCCCTATTTTCTCACCACAAATAATTTGATGGGCGTTTTTCGTTCATTTTCAATGACTGCGATTATGAGCATAGGCATGGTTATGGTGATCATTACGGGCGGCATTGATCTGTCCGTGGGGTCAGCCATGGGGCTGTCGTCTCTGATCACGGCGCTGTGTTTTCAGTTGGGTTTACCTGCACCTGTGTGCATTCTGGCTGGTCTGTCGGTCGGATTGATTTTTGGTGCAGTCAATGGACTGTTGATCACCCTGATTGGCCTGCCGCCCTTCATAGCCACGCTTGGCACTTTGAGCATTGGTCGCGGCCTGATGTATATTATTACGCATGGCGTGCCGCTTACGCCTGACACGCCGGATTCATTTGCCATTTTAGGGCAGGGATATCTGGGCCTGGTGCCGGTTCCTGTTGTGATAATGGTCATTATGATGATCTGTTTTTCAATTTTAATGACAAAAACGCGGTTTGGCCGGCATGTTTATGCCACGGGCGGCAATGAGGTTGCAGCGCGTCTGAGCGGTGTGAAAACGAACCGTGTAAAACTTATTGTTTACATAAACTCAGGTGCCATAGCTGCATTGGCCGGGGTGATAAGTTTTTCACGCTATCTCTCTGCGGAACCTGCCTCAGGCTTTGGGGCGGAGCTGGATGTTATTGCCGCTGCGGCTATCGGAGGTGCCAGCTTGTCTGGCGGCATCGGCAGTGTTGGCGGCGCCGTTATTGGCGCAGCATTGGCCGGAATTATCGCCAATGGCGTCGTTCTTATGAACATCAATACTTATGCGCAACAGGCCATCACAGGTGCTGTTATTCTGATTGCAGTAAGTATGGATGTTTTGCGCACAAATAACAGGAGGTCTTAACTCAAAAGGAAATGGGCATCTATTATTGAATATCAAAAAAACCAATCAGGAAACGTTTAAACTTTGGGAAGGTATCAACATGAGCTATTTTAACAATTCTTTACGCGCCGCAATGTTAGCGCTGCCATTGTTCGTATCCGTCAATGCAATGGCCAAAGACGCCAAGGATATCGTCATTGCTGTTATTCCGAAGGTGGCAGTGCCTTTCTTTGATGATTGCAATACGGGTGCAGCCAATGCGGCAAAGGCATTGGGTGTTCAGTATCAATGGGTTGTTCCGCAGAACACACAGGGCTCAACCCAGGTCAAGATCATGGAAGATCTCATCGCCAAGAAGGTTGACGGCATTGCGATTTCCGTCAATGAGCCTAAATCCGTTGAAGGGGTTATCAAGCAGGCTGTTGCCGCCGGAATCAAGGTTTTGACCTTTGACAGCGACAGCGCCAACAGTGGCCGCAGCATGTATATTGGCACCATCAACAAGGCTGCCGGTGCGACAATGGGCGAGTCCATGGGCAAGGCGCTCGGTGGCAAGGGCGAGGTCGCTATTGTGACGGGTCAGCTTGGCGCCTCAAACCTGAACGAGCGTATTGACGGTATCAAATCGGCTCTGGCCAAATATCCTGATATCAAGATTGTGGCCACCGAAGGCACCGAAGACGATCTCGCAAAGGCAGTGTCTGTTGACGAGGCACTGTTCCGCGGTCATCCGGATCTGAAGGGCATTTTTGGCGTCAGTCAGGTGGGTGGACCTTCCGTGGCCAAGGTTATGGCAACCAAGGAATTCGGCGACAAGAAAAACGCTGTGAAGGTGTTCGCATTTGACGATCTCCCGGACACTGTTAAGGGTGTGAAGGAAGGCTTCATTTCCGGCATTATGGTTCAGCGCCCTGTGACCATGGGCAAGCTGGCGGTTGAACATCTGGTGGCGCAGATCAATGGCACCGAAACCGCACCAAAAGACGTTGATACCGGTGTGACCGTTGTCGATGCCTCGAACCTTGGCAGCTATACCAAGTAAGCATCGCGGTTCTTTTTTAAATTGCAGCCGGAGCGGATTTTCCGCTCCGGCATTTCTCGAAAGCCGATGGGTCTGTGCC
>DAIMHB010000011.1:9715-10582 GCA_036723545.1 Beijerinckiaceae bacterium | reverse complement strand
TCCAAGACCTATCCGGGTGTGAAAGCGCTGGATCAGGTTGGTTTGTCGGTTCGGTTGGGTGAGGTTCATGCCATAGCCGGAGAAAATGGCGCAGGCAAAAGCACGCTGATGAAAATCATGACCGGCGTGACAAAATCCGACGCGGGTGGAGTAATCTTGATTGACAATGTGCCAACCCTGATCCGTGACCCGGTTCATGCGCGCTTGCTGGGCATCAATATCATCCATCAGGAATTGTCGATGGTGGAGAATCTGACTGTTGCCGAAAATATCTTTCTGGCGCGCGAGCCGCTGGGCAGCTTTGGCTTTATCGCCGCCAAGCAAATGAATGACAGTGCGCGCAAGGTTCTTGCCGAGCTTGACATTAATATTGATCCGAAAACGCCGATGTCGAAGCTGAGCATTGGCCAGAAACAGATGATCGAGATCGCACGGGCGATTTCCTATGAGTCCAAAATCATCATTATGGATGAACCAACGGCCTCCTTAAGCCATCATGAATCCACCACGCTGCTGCGGGTGATCAAGAAATTGCGAGATCAGAATATCGGCATTGTCTATATCACGCATCGCCTGGAAGAAATTTTCCAGATTGCCGATCACATCACGGTCCTGCGCGATGGCAAGACCGTGGATTCGCGCCCCATTGCCAGGATGACCCGCGATATTCTGGTGCATAAGATGGTCGATCGTGAGTTAACGGCATTTTTTGGCGAACATAAATCCCATGCCACCCGCGACGTTCTCATGTCGGTGCGCGGCCTCTCCATGAAACACGCTGTGCCGCATCAGGCGCAGGTGAGGGACGTGAATTTCGATGTGCATAAAGGTGAGGTGCTCGGCTTTTTCGGATTGATTGGCGCTGGT
>DAIMHB010000011.1:0-9705 GCA_036723545.1 Beijerinckiaceae bacterium | reverse complement strand
TCCCTATACCGGCAGCATTGAAATTGATGGCAAGCCTGTCGAGATGAAAAATCCCTCAACCGCGATTGAAAATGGTTTGGGTTTTGTCACCGAAGACCGCAAAGGGCAGGGTCTTGTGCTGGGCATGTCGGTGCGTGAAAATTTCAGCCTGACGCATCTGGCGGAGTATTGTTCGTTTGACTTTGTCAATCGAGGGCGGGAAACAGCGCAATGCGACAGGTTTGTGCGAGAACTTGGCATCAAAACACCAGATAATGAGCAAAAGGTTGTCAACCTGAGCGGTGGCAATCAGCAGAAGGTTGTAATCGCCAAATGGGTGGCGCGTCGGCCGCGTATTCTGATTGTGGACGAACCAACGCGCGGTATTGATATTGGCGCCAAAGCCGAGGTTCATGCCTTGCTCTCAAACCTTGCTGAACAGGGCCTGTCGATCATTGTTATTTCATCGGATTTGCCGGAAGTTTTGGCGGTTAGTGACCGTGTTCTGGTGATAAAGGCGGGGCAAATTGCCGGCGAGCTCAGCCGTGCCGATGCAACGCAGGAGCGTGTTATGCTGGCCGCGACCGGCTAGCGCTTTTTAAACAGAGTTTTAGATCAATAAGGAGATCAATCTTGACCAAACGTATTATATTTACAGGCGGCACAGGCAAAGCCGGACGCCACGCTGTCCCGCATTTGCTGTCAAAAGGCTATTCCATCCTCAATGTGGATCTGAAGCCGCTCAATCTGCCCGGCGTGAATACGCTGATTGCGGATTTGACCGACAGCGGTCAGGCCTTCAACGCCTTGACCACGCATTTCGGATTTGAAGGCTTTGAGGAAGGCCGGGTGCCGCAGGCGCCGGATGCCGTGGTGCATTTTGCCGCCATTCCGCGCGTATTGATCGAGCCGGACAATAAGACCTACGCAGCCAATGTTATGAGCACCTATAATGTCATCGAAGCGGCCATGAAGCTCGGTGTCCGCAAGGTGATTATTGCCTCATCCGAGACCACCTATGGCGTTTGCTTTGCCGAAGGGGACCGCGATTATCATGCCTTCCCGCTTGAGGAGGATTATGATTCTGACCCGATGGATTCTTATGGCCTGTCCAAGGTTGTGAACGAGAAAACCGCGCGGGCGTTTGCCATGCGTTATGGTGCCGATATTTATGCGCTGCGCATCGGCAATGTGATTGAACCGCATGAATATGGCCCTTTTGCCGATTATGTTGCCAATCCGATGATGCGCAAGCGCAATGCCTGGAGCTATATTGATGCGCGCGATCTGGGCGAGATCGTCCATTTGTGCATCGAAAAGGATGGGCTTGGCTATCAGGTCTTCAATGCCGTCAATGATACCATCACGGCTGACCTGCCGACCAAAGAATTTTTGGCCAAATATGCGCCAAACACACCGGTAACACGCGAGATGGGTGAATTTGAAGCGCCATTGTCAAACCGCAAAATCCGCGAGGTTCTTGGCTTCAAGGAGCAGCATTATTGGCGCAATTACCTGCCGAAATAAGGTGGGACTGAAACGAGGAAAGCGCCCGCTTCAAGCGGGCGTTTTTTTATCTGTAAAATTTAAATTTTATAGGCTTCAAACCAACTCAGGCCGTTGAGTGTGCCATGGGCAGGGCGATATTCGCAGCCGACAAAGCCTTTATAATTCAAAGCATCAAGATGCCGGAAAATTCGCGCGTCATCCAGTTCGCCCGTGAGCGGTTCGTGCCTTTTGGGCACAGCCGCAATCTGGATATGGCCGATGATCGGCATCAGCGCCTCAAGACTCATCATCACATCGCCATGAATGATCTGGCGATGGTAGATGTCATATTGCAGCCGCAGATTGGGCAGGGCCATCTCGCGGATAAGGTTTGCGGCAAAGTTGAAGTCATTGAGGAAATAGCCCGGCATATCGCGGGCGTTGATCGGCTCAATCAGGATATGAATGCCCAGCGGTGCTGCGGCGGCGCAGGCAAATGCGAGCGCCTCCCTATAGGCCTGGACGGCACGTTCGTCTGATTTTTCGGCAATACCACTCATCACATGCAGGCAGGGCACCTGCGTCGCTTTGGCATAGATCAGCGCTAGGGCAACAGAGCTGCGGAACTCATCGGCGCGTTCGGGCAGGGCGGCAAGGCCGCGCTCTCCCGCCGCCCAGTCCCCCGGGGGCAGGTTGAACAAAGCCTGCGTCAGGCCATTGTCCTGCAACAGCTTGGCGATCTGCTCAGCCGGATGTTCATAGGGAAATAAGAACTCGACAGCTTTAAACCCGGCCTCTGCGGCGGCTTTGAAGCGGTCAGGAAAGCTCCATTCATTGAACATCATTGTAAGATTGGCGGCAAATTTGGGCATGGGACTAATTTTCTGTGGGCTGTGGCAGGTCAAGGCCGGTTATCTGTGCAATCATCCGCGCGACCGAGGCGTCGTCATCGCCATCCATACCGTCAGCAGCGGTCATCAGGAACATTTGCAATGCGGTTGAGGCAATGTGCAACGGGAATTTTTCCTGCCGGCCCATATCGCTGACAATGCCCAGATCCTTGGTGAAAATGGAAATCGCACTGCGCGGGCTATAGTCGCCCTCCAGAATGTGGGGCACGCGATTTTCGAACATCCATGAATTGCCCGCCGAGGCGGTGATAACCTCGTAAACCTTACCGAGATCCAGCCCGAGCTTGGCGGCAAAGGTCATGGCCTCGCAGGCCGCGGCGATGTGTACGCCGGCCAGAAGCTGATTGACCATTTTAAATGATGCGCCCACACCGGTAGCGTCCCCCAGATTATAGACTTTCCCCGCCAGCAAATCGAGGACGGGTTTGGCCCGTGCAAAGGCGGCTTCAGAGCCCGAGGCCATAAAGGTCAGCTGTCCCAGTGCGGTCTTGGCCGCGCCGCCGCTCATCGGCGCATCAAGGTAAAGCAGCCCCATATCCTCGGCTTTTTTGGCCAGTTCACGCGCATGTTCCGGCGACATTGTTGCGCAGGAGATGATGACGCCGCCACGCCGCATTTGTTTCGCGGCTCCATTTTCTCCGAATAAGATTTTGCGTGTCTGTGCCGCATTGACAACCACCATCAGCAGCACATCACTGTCTGAAGCCGCATCAGCGGCGCTTGTGGCCATGCGCCCACCTGTTTTCGCCAGGGCGGACAGCGCCTGAGGATTTACATCAAACCCGGATATATTCATGCCGCTTCGGGACATACTCTGCGCCATTCCCAAACCCATAGAGCCCAAGCCGATGATCGCGACTTTCAACGCAGTTTCTATTGTCATTATGCCCTTCCACTTTCTCACTTATTATCTTGTCTTATTCCAACACATGGATTTCTTTTTAAACACTTTTATTCATCTGGATAAAAAGAATGAGTATGGATTCATTCCTTTTCAATCATCAGTGTTAGCGCTGTCATTTGGCATAGTCATAATAATTTTTGGCAATGTCAATCTAGTTGTGGCGGTTCTTCCTGCCTTGAATATAAAGAATGAAATTTTCGGACAATCAGCGCATGATTGTTGCCATGGGATGGACCGCATTATTTAAAAGGTGGACTTTGACAATGAAAGAGCGGAGCCGGTTGCCACATCATAAGGCCAAAGTCACCTTGTCTGAAGTGGCCAGACTGGCTGAGGTGAGTGAAATCACTGTATCGAGAATCATGCGCAACAAAGGGCCTATTTCGGACGCGACCAGAGAGCGCGTCTTGGCCGTTGTCAAATTGCTGGGATATGTCCCCAACAGAATTGCCGGGTCTCTGGCATCCGCCACATCGAATATTATCGGAGTGGCCATACCATCCTTGTCAAATATTGTGTTTCCGGAGGTGTTGCGCGGCATTCATGCCGGTTTGAAAGGCACGGATTTTCAGCCCGTGGTGGGTGTGACAGATTATAATATTGAAACGGAAGAAGCGCTTGTGCGCTCCTTAATGGCATGGAAACCGGCGGCCATGATTTTGGCAGGCTTTGACCACACAGACCTGACGCGGCAAATTCTGGTGCAGAGCGGCATTCGTGTGGCCGAATTGATGGATATAGACCCGGAGCCGATTGATCTTGCGGTTGGGCTTTCCCATCGCTGTGCCGGTTATGAATCTGCGCGCTATCTGATCAAGCGCGGCTATCGCAAATTTGGCTATGTCGGCCATAACTGGGCAGATGATAAGCGTGCCAAAATCAGATATGACGGGCTGTGTCAGGCATTGTCTGAAGCTGGACTCAGCATCGTCGCGCATTCGATTGCCGATGGCCCAAGCTCTACACTTGCAGGGCGGGCCATGACAGAAAAGCTGCTGCAAGACAAAGCGCGCGTCGATATAGCTGTCTATTCAAATGATGATATGGCGATTGGCGGCGTGTTTCATTGCTGGAGCGCGGGCATCACGCTGCGCGAAGAATTGGCGATCTTTGGCTTTAACGGTCTGGAACTGGGCAATGCGCTGCCATTGGTTTTGTCCACAGTACGGTCAAATCGGTTTTTGATTGGCAAAATCGCGGTTGAGCGCATTTTGGAAAATCTTTCCTACAGGCCCGGGCGCAGCGTGGTGGATGCTGGCTATGATATTGTGCCCGGCGAGACCGCATAATCATCAAAAAATGATGCTTTCAGATCATTGACAGCGCTAACATTGTCCGTCAAAACTGCATTCAGAACATATTATCCGGCTTTGTTTTGGGGTAAACATGCAGGCAGGTGTTTAAAGATCAGCTTTGCGCTCAACACATGATGTACCAGTGAGGAAATTCCTATGTCGGCAACACAGCAAAAACTTAAAATAGGCTTCATCGGACTTGGCTTTATGGGTCATGGTATGGCAAAAAACATTGTCGATAAAGGCTATGCGCTGACCATTCTGGGGCGGAACAAACGTGCTCCGGTTGAGGATCTGGTCGGGCGCGGTGCGGTTGAGGTGAAAACAGCCCGCGAGGTTGCCGAACATTCCGACATTATTTTTCTGTGTGTCACCGGTTCGCATGAGGTTGAAACGATTTTGCGGGGTGACACTGGGTTAAAGCTCGGGCTTCGTCCCGGCTCCGTCGTTGTTGATTGTTCCACATCAGACCCCAATTCGACACTGGCGCTGGCTGCCGAACTCGCCGCTATGGATGTGGACTATGCGGACGCGCCTCTTGGGCGCACGCCAAAGGAGGCATGGGCCGGCACGCTGGACACGATGGTGGGTGCGAAGGATGAGGTATTCAGCCGGTTAAAGCCGGTTCTGGATACATGGGCCGGAAAAGTTGTGCATATTGGCGGTGTCGGTGATGGCCATAAGATGAAGTTGCTTAACAATTTTCTGTCTCTGGGCTATGCCGCGCTTTATTCCGAGGCGCTCGCGCTGTCCTCCAAGGTGGGCATCTCCCCTGAGCGCTTTGACAGCGTTATCCGTGGCGGCCGCATGGATTGCGGCTTTTATCAGACATTCATGCAATGGACGCTGGATGGAAACCGCGATGCGCATAAATTCACAATATCCAATGCTTACAAAGATTTGCGCTATCTTGAATCCATGGCAGATGCAGCCGGCCTGGTCAATATGATGGGCAATGCGGCCAAAAACAGCTTTGCAGTGGCTGCGGCCCACAGCCCTGAGGATTATGTGCCGATGCTGCCCGATCACATTGCGCGGCTGAATGGTGTCAACACGAAATGACGGACGCGGTTATGTTCGATTTTGGTATGTTTTCGCCCGGTTCTGTTGCTGTTGTTACAGGCGCGGCGTCCGGTATAGGCCTTGCGGCCGCGCATCGTTTTGCCGCGATGGGCTTTAAGGTTGCGCTGGTGGATTTGCCGGGGGACTCTCTCGATCGTGCTTGCCGCCAGCTTGCAGAGGGTGGCAGGCCGGTTATGGCTTTTGGGTGTGATGTCAGCGACCTTGCCCAGGTGCAGGCCATGGCGCAGGCCGTTCAGGCGACATGGGGCGATGTGTCCATAGTGATGAACAATGCCGGCATTCAGCCCGGCAGCACTGTGCTTGATGTGCACAACTGGCATAAAGTTATGGCGGTCAATTTATGGGGCATTATTCACGGCTGCCAGACCTTTGTTCCTGACATGCTCAGGTATGGCAAACCGGGGTTGATTATCAATACAGGTTCAAAGCAGGGCATCACCACGCCCCCCGGCGATCCCGCTTATAATGTCGCCAAGGCTGACGTGAAAGTGTATTCGGAAGCCTTGCAGCACCAGTTACGCAATATGCCAGACTGTGCGCTGTCTGTGCATTTGCTGATTCCGGGCTTTGTGTATACGCCTTTGACAGCCAATGGCCGCGCCGAAAAGCCTGCAGCGGCTTGGACGCCCGATCAGACCATTGATTTTATGATGAAATCTCTAAGTCATGGCGATTTCTATATTCTGTGTCCGGACAATGATGTCTCGCGCGCACTTGATGAAAAGCGCATTGCCTGGGCTGCCGGTGACATTGTGGAAAATCGTCCGCCTTTGTCCCGCTGGCACAAGGATTATGCCGACGCATTTAGCGATTATCTTAAAATATAAATTCTGTAACTCACACAAGGTGTTCGTTCGATGCTTCTGGGATGTATTGCGGATGATTTGACCGGCGCAACGGACTTGTCACTGATGTTGTCCCGTCAAGGGATGCGCACAATTCAAACAACGGGTGTGCCGGGCGTGCCGGTGGACCTGAACGGCGTGGATGCTGTGGTGGTGGCCCTGAAGTCACGCTCAAATCCGGCGCATGAGGCTGTTGCTCAATCGCTTGCCGCCGCAGACTGGCTGCTGACTCATGGCGCACAACGGCTTTTCTTCAAATATTGCTCCACATTTGACTCCACCGCTGAAGGGAATATCGGGCCGGTGACCGAGGCGCTGCTTGAGCGTCTGGGAGAAGACTTTACTATAGCCTGTCCGGCGTTTCCCGCGACAGGGCGGTCGATTTACATGGGCAATCTGTTTGTCAATGGCGTGCCTCTGGCCGAAAGCCCCATGCGTGACCACCCTCTCAATCCGATGCGCGATTCTGATCTGCGCCGGGTTTTGCGGCGTCAGACCCGATGTGAGGTTGGCCATGTCCCATTTGCGGATGTTGATGCTGGCGCTTCAGCAATTATTAAGGCTTTTGAGCGGCAGAGGGCTGCACATCATCCTATTGCAATCGTGGATGCGATCAGTGATGCGCATTTGTTCGAAATTGGCCGGGCGGCAGTGGATTTGCGATTGATAACGGGTGGCTCAGGCGTCGCGATCGGCCTGCCATCAGCCTATGTCGAGGCGGGGTTGCTTGAGCGTCTTCATCCAGCGCCATCCGTGATTCAGGCGCCGCAGGGGCGGGGAGTCATATTGGCGGGGTCTTGTTCTGCCGCAACGCGCGGGCAGGTCAAAGCCGCTATCGAGGCCGGTTTTCCGCATTATCGTATCGACCCTATGAACATTGCTACACCCGGGCAGGCCGTGATGGATGTTCTGGATTGGTTGAAGGTGCAGGATCAGACAGCCATTCCTCTGATTTATTCCAGCGATGACCCGGCACATGTTGGACAGGTTCAGCAAAAGTTGGGGCGTGATGTGGCCGGGCACCTGATTGAAGGCGTGATGGCCGATATTGCCAAAGCTCTGCCGCAGATCGGGTTTTCCCGTATTCTTGTGGCGGGCGGAGAAACATCCGGGGCTGTGATCCATGCCCTTGGCATTAAAATATTGTCCATAGGGCCGGAGATTGATCCCGGCGTGCCGTGGACATTAAGCCATTCAGGGCCAGACTTGGCACTCGCACTTAAATCAGGCAATTTTGGAGCGGTTGATTTCTTTCTGAAGGCATGGAGTTTGTTGCAGTGACACCAGAAAGCAAATTGCGCGAGCAAATATGCCGCTGCGGTGAATCCTTGTTCAATCGTGGGCTGACATTTGGCTCTGCCGGGAATATTTCTGTGCATCTGCCCGATGGCGGCTGGCTTATGACGCCGACCAATGCCTCGCTTGGCGCGCTTGATCCTGCCAGCCTGTCCAAGCTGGATGCAGACGGAACGCATATCGGGGGTGACAAGCCGACGAAAGAGGCCTTTTTGCATCGTGTGATGTATTCCAGCCGGGCAAAATGCGAAGCTGTTGTGCATTTGCATTCCACACATTCTGTCGCTGTGTCCTGCCTTCACGGTCTTGATGAGCATAATTGTTTGCCGCCGCTGACAGCCTATTATGTGATGCGCGTCGGTACACTGCCTCTTATTCCCTACCATCCGCCGGGAGATGAAAATCTGGCGCGCGCTGTTCAGAAGGTGGCGGACAAGCATCATGCGGTTCTGCTGGCCAATCATGGCCCTGTGGTCTCGGGCTCCAGTCTTGAAACCGCACTTTATGCGATTGAGGAACTTGAAGAAACGGCAAAACTGTTCCTGCTTCTGCGCGGTTCGCAGATAAGACCGCTCACGCAGGCTCAGGTTTCCGAATTGGATCAGAAATTTTCCAATGTGACTAAAGTCTGATCAATATTGCGCAGTCGGCCAAAAGCGATTGCCCTGAAATGGACAAGAGCCTAACGGGGTGACCCATGGTGCTGGGCGATGCGCCAGTTTGCATCCTGCCGCACCAGCATCCATGTCACGCGGTAAGGCATGGGCCTATCCCCATCCGCAAAATCAACATGGGCGGCGGTGGCCATCACATCCGGCGATATGGCCACAACATGTGGGGCCGGATAATGCTTGACATGCACTTTTGGCCCACGACCGGCAAAATACTGGCGGATCGCGGCGCGGCCTATAATCAATTCCGGCACAGAGCCAAACAACATGGCATTTTGCACATAAAGACTGGCGTGAGCGTCCAGATCATGTGAATTGAACACCTCAATCCATTTGCTCAGCAATGTCTCCAGTGTCGGGGTGTGGATCTCGATCATAACAGGACTTTCATTCAGGGTGAGGCGGTCAGAAGGTTTTCACGCCATTCACAAACAAGCGAACCGAATAAAGGGATGTGGTGCCGCAAATGAACAAACGGTCTCGTTTTGGCCCGCCAAAGCACACATTGGCCACGACCTCCGGAATCAGCACTTTACCAATCAAAGTTCCGTCAGGATCATAAACATGCACGCCATCCGCGGCAGACGTCCAGATACGCCCTTTGGTATCAAGCCGGAAACCGTCAAACAGACCCGCCGTGCAGTCAGCAAAGACGCGTCCGCCAGACAATTTCCCGGTTTCGGACACGTCAAACACCCGCATATGGGCTGGGTGCTCATCGCCATGCGTTCTGCCTGTATCGACAATATAAAGCAGCTTTTCATCTGGTGAGAAGGCCAGACCATTTGGCTTGACAAAGTCATCACATACAACGCTCAAAGCGCCCGTTTGTCCGTCTACTCTGTAAACATAGGAGGCGCCGATCTCGCTTTCGGCTTTATTGCCCTCATAATCCGAGTCTATGCCGTAGGTCGGGTCGGTAAACCAGATCGAGCCATCGGATTTCACCACAACATCATTGGGACTGTTGAGTCTTTTGCCCTGATAATGATCGGCGATAACCGTGATGCTGCCGTCATGCTCGGTGCGTGTGACGCGCCGCTCGCCATGTTCGCAGGTTACAAGACGGCCCTGCCGGTCAACGGTATTGCCGTTCGAATTGTTGGCGGGCTGGCGAAAAACAGTGACGACACCATTGGTCTCGTCATACCGCAACATGCGGTTGTTGGGCGCGTCAGACCAAATCAGGTAACGGCCGGCGGGAAAATAGGCTGGTCCTTCTGCCCAGTGGCA
>DAIMHB010000010.1:0-15139 GCA_036723545.1 Beijerinckiaceae bacterium | reverse complement strand
GTGGCCAACCTTGGCGCGGCTGATTTTCAGCGCCTGATCCGCGCTTTTTTAAAGGGGTTTACGCATGGTTGATGCAAAGATTTTAGCCCGTCGCGCGCTGGCGCTGCTGGATCTCACCGACCTCACCGACACCTGCACCCCGGCCGCTATTGAAGCTCTCTGCGCCCGCGCCATCACCCCGCATAGCCAAGTGGCGGCGGTGTGCATTTATCCGGCCTTTGTCAAACAGGCCAAAGCCCTGCTGGCGGGCAGCGGCGTGAAGGTGGCCACTGTCATCAATTTTCCGCATGGGGGGCGGGATATCAAGGCGGTGATGGCTGAGGCCAAGGCCGTGCTGGCCGATGGCGCCGATGAAATTGATCTGGTGCTGGCCTATAAGGCCTTTATGAACGGGCATATTTCCTCGGTGGCGGAGATGGTGAGCCCCATTGCCGCGCTGATGCCAAAACATACAGTGCTCAAAGTTATTCTGGAGACCGGCGCGCTGAAATATCCGGCGCTAATTGAATGGGCGAGTGCACTGGCGATTGAATCGGGCGCGCAATTCATCAAAACCTCGACAGGAAAAATCGACGTTTCCGCCACGCCGGATGCCGCGCGCATCATGCTGAACACCATCAAAGCGAGTCGGATGCCGGTGGGTTTTAAAGCCGCAGGCGGCATTAAAACCCTTGACGATGCCGCCACCTATCTCGCCCTTGCCGACGAAATTCTGGGGGCCGACTGGGCGCAGCCCGCCACATTCCGCTTTGGTGCCAGCGGCCTGCTGGACGTATTGCTGGCCGCATTGGACGGCAAAACATCTGAACTACAGACAGGCTATTGATGCTGCCGCAGGAAATTATCCGCAAAAAACGCGATGGCGGCGCATTGAGCGAAGCCGAAATCACCTTTATTGTCGAAGGGCTCACCTCCGGCGCTGTTTCTGAAGGGCAGGTGGCCGCTTTCGCCATGGCGGTGTTTTTTCAGGGCATGAGCGTGGCGGAGCGCGTGGCCCTGACCCGCGCCATGACACAATCCGGCACGATTCTCGACTGGCGTGATCTTGATCTGCATGGGCCGCTGCTGGACAAACATTCAACGGGCGGCGTGGGCGACAATGTCAGCCTGATGCTGGCCCCGATGGTGGCGGCCTGCGGCGGTTATGTGCCGATGATTTCAGGGCGTGGCCTTGGCCATACCGGCGGCACGCTGGACAAACTCGACGCCATCCCCGGTTATGTCTCGCAGCCGGACACAACGCTGTTTCGCGATTGTGTGCAGCGTATCGGCTGCGCCATTATAGGCCAGACGGCAGACCTCGCCCCTGCGGACAAGCGGCTTTATGCCATACGCGATGTCACCGCCACCGTTGAATCCATTCCTCTCATCACCGCGTCGATTTTGTCGAAAAAGCTCAGCGCCGGTTTGTCTGCGCTGGTGATGGATGTGAAAACCGGCAATGGCGCATTTATGGCCGATCTGAAAGATGCGCGGGCGCTGGCGCAAAGCCTGAGCCAGGTGGCCACAGACGCGGGCCTGCCCACCACCGCGCTCATCACTGATATGAATGAGCCACTGGCCAGCGCCGCAGGCAATGCGGTGGAGGTGCATAATGCGGTGGATTATCTCACCGGTGCCCATCGGGATGCCCGCCTGCATGAGGTGACGCTGGCGCTGGGGGCGGAAATGCTGGTCTCCGGCGGTCTGGCTGCCGATCTTGCCGCGGCACAGGTGAAATTACAAACAGCGCTCAACAGTGGCAAGGCCCCAGAGACCTTCGCCAAAATGGTCAGCGCCTTGGACGGCCCTGCCGATTTTGTTGAAAAGGCCTCGGCCTATCTGCCGCGTGCGGCGCTGATCCGCCCTGTGCCTGCACCGCAGTCCGGTTTTATTGCCAAAATCGACACGCGCGCCATCGGCCTTGGCGTGATCGGCCTTGGCGGCGGGCGGATGCGCGCGGCGGACACAATCGACCCGGCCACCGGCTTTACCGATATGGCCGGACTTGGCACCTTTGTGCATAAGGGCGAGCCGCTTGGGTTTGTTCATGCCCAAAGTGAAGCGCAGTTTGCGGCGGCTGAGCTCACCCTGATGCAGGCCTTGCAGTTCGGGCCAAAACCGGACACAACGCCCCCCATTGTTGCGCGTATTGCGGGATAGGAGAGACCATGCTGCTGGTGACTTTGGAAGGCTGGGACGCCGCGCCTTGGGTGGAGCATTTTGCCAAGCTGCTGCCGGGGCGGATGATTGTCACGCCGGAGCAAAATTTCGCGCCGGAGGACATCACCTATGCCGCCACCTGGAAGCATAGGCCCGGCTCGCTCTTGGCCTATAAAAACCTCAAGGTGATTTTCTCGCTGGGCGCAGGGGTTGACCATGTGTTTCGGGATAAAAACCTGCCTGACGTTCCGGTGGTGCGCATTGTGGACACGGACCTGCGCGACCGCATGAGCGAATGGGTGGTGCTGCACACCTTGCTGCATCACCGCCAGCAGCGCATGTATGACTGGCAGCAATATGAAAAGCTCTGGGAGGATGACCGCTTCCAGCCCGCCGCACGGGATGTGCGGGTCGGCATTATGGGGCTTGGTGTGCTGGGCAAGGATGCCGCGCTGAAACTCAAGGCCATCGGCTTTGATGTGGCCGGCTGGAGCCGCAGCATCAAACATATTGCCGGGATTGACTGCTATGCGGGCGAGGCAGGTCTCGACACATTTTTAGGCCGCACCGATATTCTCGTGTCGCTGCTGCCCCTCACCGATGACACACGCGGCCTGCTCAACCGCAGCTTATTTTCAAAACTCGCGCCGGACGGGCGTTTGGGCGGGCCAATTCTCATCAATGCAGGGCGGGGTGGCTCGCAAGTTGAGGCGGATATTCTGGCCTGTCTTGAGGATGGCACATTGAAGGCCGCCACGCTGGATGTGTTTGAGGTGGAGCCCTTGCCACAAGATTCGCCGCTCTGGCATCATCCGCGCGTGACCATCACGCCGCATAATTCGGCAATTTCCGAACCCGCCGCGCTGGCCGCCAATATTGCCGGACAGATCGAGGCCTTTGAAGCGGGCAAACCTCTGGAAAATGTGGTGGACCCGGCGCTGGGATATTGAGAGTAATTATTATTTTACCAAATCTCTGATTGACCAGATTGGCAAAATCATCAGAGGATTTTGATTGTCATCACGTTGGACAAAACCCCAGCCCGAATAAAATCGAGTTGTTTTTTCATTGAGCGAACGCAGCGCAACTCCATAAACAGCAACATTTTTACTTACTTCATAAGCTCGCAACAAAGAATCCATAAGTAAATAGGTACCTATTCCTTCATTCTGCATCGGCTTACTTACAGCAAGCCGTTCAATATAAACTATCGGAGCATATCCTTCTGATTTGTATCTATCAGCATGATTTTCAAATAAATGCTCATTTTTAATTGGAGAAAACGATATGCTATAAAAGCCATCAGCTCTATTTGAATTTCGGGCTCGGACACAAAAAACTCTTACCCTGTCCTGATTATGATGTTTAAAGCTTTTCTTTTTAGCCCAGTCGTCGATATCTCGATTTCCACATAGGAAATTTCCAAGACAAATATCAGATTGTATCGGGGTGACCGTTAGCTTCAAATGGTCTGCGATCTTCGTTACATCCATCATTCAAATGCTTCTGATAGAATTCATAAGCACGACGAAGTTCAGGAGGAACACCGCCATTTTTTTTATAGGCTTGTCGACAAAAATCATATGCGTCCCGTTCAGATTCAAAAACAGAGCGTTCTTTTTTAGAACCACCTATTAATTGACGCAGAGCATCAGTTAACCACATTATGACACCCTCCTATCGTTCAACGCATATTGTATTTCATATATGGTGAATGTGGATAAATCGTCAATATACAAAAAAGAAACATATTGCCCCTAAGAATTACAACCGCTTCACCACTGTCACATCACTGCCGCCCTTATCCAAAATGCGGGCGCGGGCCACATCCAGCGGCTCGGAGGTGACGCACATAAAATGACCATTGGCATGAAGGAGCTGGCTCTCGCTCTGCATAATGCCGACATGCCCCTTCCAGAACACCAGATCTCCGCGTTGCAGGGCCCCTGTCACCGGCCTGCCCAAACTGTCCTGCTGCATGTCGCTGTCACGCGGGGCGGCCTGTCCGCAGGCCTGCAAGGCCAGTTGCACAAGCCCCGAACAATCCACCCCCATGCGCGTGCGCCCGCCCCACAGATAAGGCACACCCAAAAACTGCTCCGCCACGCGCACAAAATCCGGCGCAAAAACATCAAGCGGCACGGCATGACCAGCCCAGACACAGCCCCTGTTTTTGATGATGAGAAAATCCCCCGCCTGTCGCTCCACACTCAGCAGGGCATTCAGGCTTAAGGCCGCAATGGGCGGCAATTTGATGCTAGGGCCGGGATAGAGAAACGAGCCCAGCGCGGCGATGCGGTGGGTTTTTGGCGCTGAAGGCTGCAAGGCATTGCGGGCAATATAGCCGACATAAGAATCGCGCAGGGATTGCCCCCAGCACCAGCCCTCCTCGTCAGTTTCATAAACGGTAAAGCCCTCGCCAAACAGCAATTCGCTGTCCTGCGCCCCGTCGGGGCGCGGTTCACTCCGCAAGGCCGCAGCGCCGTCGCAGACGTCAAAAAGCGCACCCTCAACAAATCGCGCCGCCTGCACCTGCCCGCGCAAATGAGCGGCAGCAATATCGGGCCGCGCCGGCGTCAATCTTTTGTCCAGTTTCATGGCTATGGCCCCAGCTTTGCGGCCTGGCGCGAAATCGTATCGCCCAGCGCCTCGACATAAAGTGCGCCTTTAACGGTGCGCTGAATGATGACATTGCGCAGGTCATGCTCATCACGGCGGCGCGTCACCAGCTCATATTTGCCCAATGTATCCAGCGCACGGGTGATCACCGGCTTGGTGACCATCAGCTTTTTCGCCAGCCCGCGCACAGTGTGCGGCGGCGGCTCCAGATAGATGGTCAGCAAAATCGCAATCTGCCGCAAGGTAAAATCAGGCGCCAGCTCAGGCTTGGCCTCGCCCACGAGATCATAAGAGATGCCGTGCAGCAATTTCAGCGCCTGTGCCGGTCGCAAGGTGACAGCCATAAGGGCTCCGTTCGTTTCGGAGCCGTATTATTTATGCTGGCGAAGTGAATGCAATGATTATTCGCCATACCGGCGCAAAATCAGTTCATAGAGTAAACGCGCGCTTTGAATCTCGCCGCCCTCAGGCCGCCCCGGCTTGGTTGAAGGGTTCCAGCCATAAACATCAAAATGCACCCATGACGGCGTGGTGACAAAGCGCTTGAGAAACAAAGCCGCCGTGATGGACCCGGCAAAAGGCCCGCCGGAAATATTGTTCAGATCCGAAATTTTGCCCTCCAGCAGGCTGGCATAGGGCTGCCAGAGCGGCATACGCCAGACCGGATCATGATGAAGCCTAGAAAACTGCGTGATTTCAGCCGCCAGAGCCTCGTCATCCGTATAAAAGGGCGGCAGGTCCGGCCCCAGCGCCACACGCGCCGCGCCGGTGAGCGTGGCAAAATCCAGCAACAGTTCCGGCTCGCCCTCATCGGCATAGGTCAGCGCATCAGCCAGAATAAGACGGCCTTCCGCATCCGTATTGCCAATTTCAACGCTCAATCCCTTGCGGCTGGTGTAAATATCACCGGGGCGGAAACTTGAGGCCGAGATTGAATTTTCAACAATGGCAATAATCACGCGCAGGCGAATATCCACCCCGGCGGACATCAGCATATCGGCCAGCGCCAGCGCCGTGGCCGCGCCGCCCATGTCCTTTTTCATGATCGCCATCGCGCTTTCCGGCTTGATGTCGAGACCGCCGGTGTCAAAGGTTACGCCCTTGCCGACCAAGGTCACTTTCGGGGCGTCCTTGCGGCCCCAGACATATTCAACAAGGCGCGGGGCCTGCGCCGCCGCACGGCCCACCGCATGAATCAGCGGGAAATTCTGCGTGAGCAGATCATCGCCGCGAATGGCGCTGACATCGGCCCCATGCCGCCCGGCCAGTACACGCACCGCCGCCTCCAGCGCCTCCGGCCCCATGTCATTGGCCGGTGTATTGATCAGATCACGCCCAAGAGCCACCGCACCGGCCAGCCGCTCGACCTTTGCCACATCCACGCCTGATGGTGCCACCAGCATGGGGGCATCCTCGCGCTTTTTATAAGCTGCAAAGCGATAGGCGGACAGCAACCAGCCCAGCGCGGCCTGTTCGGCATATTCCGGCGGATTGACAAAATTATAGGAGCCTGCGGGCAGCAGACCCACCAGCCTGCCAATGGCAAAACTGTCCTCCGAATTCTCGCCAAACAACACACCAAGGCCAGACTCAAGCGGAACAAGCGCATATTGGCCCGGCTTTCCGGCAAAAGCGAGCGCGCGGACATGAGCCTGCGCCGCAGCAGGCAGCTGCGCAAGCACCGAGTCCAAGGTGGCCGGTGTCACAAACCAGAGCGGAGCCGCTGCCTCAGCGGCCAATGTTGAAAAACGTATCACATCTGATCCTTTTTATATAAACCGAAGTTTGATTGTAAATCCGAAAACATTAACGATAAATTAGGGTTAATAAAATATTGAAGGAGAATTCTTATCATATCTACGCGCTGTTATGCCATGGAGACAAGCTCATGACTCTGGACTTATTGTGTGGGTCACGCATATTCAAGCGCGCGGGCATGGTTATGGCCGTCTTAACACTGGCCTTTCCGCTCAATGCCTGCAAAACATCAGACCATTTTGGTGACATCACCGGTTCCATTTCATCTGCGGAAACACTCCCGACAAATCCGCAAGCCTTGCAGACCTATTCTGCTGCTTTGGGGCATCAATACGAAGCCTCTCCTGCCAATAAGCTGATCGCCATGCGCTATGCACGGTCGCTGCGCGCACTCACCCAATATAGTCAGGCTGTGGCCGTTATGCAAAATATTGCGCTCAAAAACCCGAATGATATGGAGGTTTTGGGCGAATATGGCAAAGCCTTGGCCGATGCCGGCCGTTTTCAGGAGGCCGCAGAGGTTTTGCCGCGCGCTCACCGGCCTGAAATGCCGAACTGGCACATTTTATCGGTTCAGGGCACTGTTGCCGATCAGTTGGGAGACCATGCTCAGGCCCAGAATTATTATGCGGCAGCGCTTAAAATCATGCCGAATGAACCCACCATTCTGTCCAATCTGGGATTGTCCTATGCACTGACCAAAAACCTGACGAAAGCCGAGGATATTCTGCGGTTCGCCGCCAGTCAGCGCGGTGCCGATTTGCGTGTAAGGCAGAATCTTGCGCTGGTTCTGGCCTTGGAGGGCAAGTTCAAAGAAGCCGAAACTGTCTCAGCCCAGGACCTCTCCCCGCAGGACTCCGCTGAAAATGTTCTGGCTATCCGCAATATGATTTCCCAGTCCGACACATGGAAGGATATTCAGGTGCAGGGCAGCAAAGCCACCCCGCATAGCTGAAACGTCCGGCGGGCCATAGAACATGCTGTTTTTAGGTGGAAACGCACTGTGAGCGTTCCTTATCCGCCTCATCCTGAGCTTGTCGAAGGATGGGGAGAATGCTCACAATGAGAGGTGTGGACTCATAAAAAGCCCCTCACCCCACCCTCTCCCCGCCAGCGGGGCGAGGGAAACGTTTGCGTCTTAAGGCAACAGACTCTCGCCCCGTGTGTCGTGTGTCCCCTGCTATGTCCAGCCCATGGATGAAATGGCTGCCGGAAAAACAATAACAACCATCAGAACGGGCAGAAAAAACACAATCATCGGCACTGTAAGTTTGGGTGAAATGGCGGCAGCCTTTTTTTCGGCAATGTTCATGCGCTCATCCCGGCTTTCGCGCGCCAGAACCCGCAAACCCGAGCCCAGAGGCGTGCCATATTTCTCGGATTGGTTCATCACAGTCGCCAGAGATTTCATGGCCGGAAGGCCTGTGCGCTCCACAAGATTTTCAAAGGCAACCCGGCGGTCGGGCAAATAGGACAGCTCTGCGGTGGCAAGCGCAAATTCTTCTGCCATTTCAATAGATTCAATGCCAATCTCCACACTGACCTTGCGAAAAGCCAGTTCCATCGACATGCCCGACTCAACACAGATGAGCAGCAAATCCAGCGCATTGGGAAAGGCTCTGTTGAGGGACAACTGGCGTTTTTGCGCCAGATTGCCCAGATAAATCTCGGGGGCCTTGATTCCGGCATATATACTGCCGATGCAAATACCCAGTTTTAAGATGAGAGACAGATTGAGATTGTTGATCAGGAAAATATAGACCGCTGTCAGAACCAAAAAAACGGCCGGTGTCACAAGCCGGAAAAACATAAAGGCCACTTCGGCAGGTTCACCCCGGAAACCGGCGCGGGCCAGATGCTGGCGGGCTGTGTCTGTCGAGAGCCATTTTTTGAGCTGAAGCTGATCAGCCACCAGCTTCATAAAATCTTTCTGAACAAAGCGTACTGATTTGGTGTTTTCAACACGGGACAGCCGCTCGCGCTCGCGGGCCCGCACCCGCTCACGCTCGATCGCCACCGACTTCATACGTTCTTCGAGAACATTCGTTTCCATGAAAGGCAGAGCGATGGTGACAATGGTTGCGCCCACCGCCAGAGCCACCAGAATGGCATAGGCAAAATCAGGTTTGAGGACTGTCTGAAAGAACAGTTCCAACATGGGATAAATGCTCCTTTAGATGTCAAAATTGATGATTTTTTTCATGCTGAATATGCCGATGGAGACCCAGAATCCCGCACCCAATAAGGCCATTTTGCCCATGTCCGTTGTCCAGAGCTTTGAAATATACATGGGATTGGAAAAATAGACCAAAATCAGCACCGCAAAAGGCATAGCGCCCAGAATAGCTCCCGAGGCCTTGGCTTCCATCGACAGCGCCTGAATTTTATTTTTCATTTTCTTGCGCTCGCGTAAAACAGAGGACAAATTGCCCAGGGACTCGGATAAATTACCGCCCGCTTTTGACTGAACAGAAATCACGATCGAAAAAAACTTAACCTCGGTGATGGGCATGCGTTCCGCCAGACCCTCGATCGCTTCCGGAATGGTCAAGCCGAGCATCTGGGCTTCAACGGTGCGGCGAAACTCAGATTTGAGTGGCTCAACAGATTCGGTGGCAATAATGCGCAGGCAGTCTCCGAGCGGCAGTCCGGACTTGATGCCGCGGGTGATCACATCCAGAGCATTGGGCAGTTCTTCAATGAATTTTTTAATCCGTCGCTTGGCCAGAAAACCCAAAGCCCAGCGCGGCACGCCAAAACCGCCGATAAATACCCCCGGCAATGCGTATAACATCTTCTCTGTCGACATATACATGAGGGCAGCCACCAGCACGGCCATCACCGCAGAAAATATGTAATAGGTTTTCTCGCTCCATTCGAGACCGGCCTGATTGATCGATGCGGTCAGTGTCAGCGTTTTCTTTTTATCCTTGCGACCCGCCAATTCTTTCAAAGACCCCTCAACCTGCTTGCGGCGGCTGCTGGCCTCGGCCTTGCGCCGCAGGGCCTGCTTGTCAGAAGGATTCTGAAACGACATCTGCCGCTTGAGGGCGCGTCGTTCACCTGACAGCAATGGATAGATAAAAACATAAGCTAAGCCGCCCGCCGCAAGGGCCGCGAGGAGAATTTTTATCAGCAGCATATTGACCATGATAACATTCCCGATTGAAATTCATAAGAAGAGACCGAAGGATCCGGTTTAACTGTCCAGAGCCGCGGCAAGGCGTTCTTCCTCATTATAATAGCGGGCGCGATCCCAGAATTTAGGCCGGCCGACGCCGGTCGAGCGGTGTTCTCCTTTCAGCTTGCCCTGCGCATCCTCACCGGTGATTTCATAAACCATGAGATCCTGTGTGATCACCGTCTCGCCCTCAATGCCGAGAATTTCGGTGATATGGGTGATGCGGCGGGAGCCATCGCGCAAACGTGCGGCCTGAATCACCACATCGACGGAGGAGACGATCATTTCCCGGATGGTTTTTGTCGGCAATGAAAAGCCGCCCATCGTGATCATGGATTCCATTCTGTTCAGGGCTTCACGCGGAGAATTGGCGTGCAAAGTGCCCATTGAACCATCATGGCCCGTATTCATGGCCTGAAGCAGATCAAAGGCTTCAGGCCCGCGCACTTCGCCCACGATAATCCGCTCTGGGCGCATACGCAGACAGTTTTTGATCAGGTCACGCATCGTGATTGCGCCCATACCTTCCAGATTGGGCGGGCGGGTTTCCAGCCGCACCACATGCGGCTGCTGCAGTTGCAGTTCGGCGGCATCCTCGCAGGTGATGATACGCTCATCCGCATCAATATAATTGGTCAGACAGTTGAGCAAAGTGGTTTTGCCCGAGCCTGTACCGCCTGAAATGATCACATTGCAGCGGACACGGCCAATAATTTTCAAAATTTCGGCCCCGGCAGGAGAAATAGCCCCGAAGCGCGTGAGCTGATCCAGAGTCAGCTTGTCCCTGCGAAATTTTCGGATGGTGAGCGCGGCCCCGTCAATGGCCAGCGGCGGCGCAATCACATTCACGCGCGACCCGTCAGCAAGACGCGCGTCACAGATGGGTGATGTCTCATCGACACGGCGGCCAACCTGACTGACAATGCGCTGGCAGATATTCATAAGCTGCTGATTGTCGCGGAACCGGACCGAGGTGAGCACAATCTTGCCTGCCACCTCAATATAGGTTTTGTTGGCCCCATTGACCATAATATCAGAAATATCGTCGCGCGCGAGCAGCGGCTCCAGAGGGCCATAGCCCAGAACATCGTTGCAAATATCATCGAGCAGTTCCTCCTGCTCGGCAATCGACATGACAACATTTTTGATCGAAACGATTTCATTGACAATATCGCGGATTTCCTCGCGCGCGGAGTCTATATCCAGCTTGGCGAGCTGCGACAGGTCAATCGCTTCGATCAGCGCCCCGAAAATCATGCTTTTCGTCATATAATATTCGTCATTATGACGTTTGTCGGCAATGTCTTCAGGTATCTGCTGTTTGGAGGCCTCGGTCATGGGCATGCGCCGCTCAGGCGCGGGCATAAGCGAAGTTGCGGCCACACCTGGCTTGGCGGTTCCAAATCCAGAACGTTTCCCAAACATATCTCAGACTCCAAGCAGCTTGACGGATGGCGATCAAAATTTTGAAAGCCAGCCCAATACGGATTTCTGTTCTTTTTTGACCTCAGCCCGGCCGGTCAGAATGCGGCCAAGATTGTCGATGGCCGCAACCGATTTATGATCGGACTCGACCTCGGCCAGCATGTGACCATTATTGGCGGCCGTGCCGAATAATTTTGCATCAAACGGGATTTCGGCCACGGGTTTTGTGCCCACAGCCTTCACAAAATCATCAATGCCAATCTCAGGGCGTTTGTGCAGGCCGATACGGTTCATCACCAGATAGGGCGGATGGTCATTGGGGCGCGCCTCGCGCAGGGCCTCCAGCATATTCTTAGTGTTGCGCAGATTGGCCAGGTCCGGCTCGGCAACAATGACAAGCTCGTCGCTGCTCATCATCAGGCGGCGGCTCCAGTGCGTCCATACATGGGGCAGATCCAGAATGATATAAGGCACCGTGCTGCGCAGGATATCGAGCATCTGGTCAAATGTGGTTTCAGCAAAATCATAGGAGCGTTCCAGCGTGGCCGGTGCCGCGATCAGCGACAATTTATCGCTGCAGCGGGACATGAGCCTGTCCAAGAAATTGGCATCAAGACGGTCTGCCGAAAATATGACCTCGGCTATGCCCTGTGGCGGGTCCTGATTGAAATCGAGACCGGCTGTGCCGAATGGCAAATCCAGATCGACAATCACGGTTGACATATCCAGCGCAGTACTGATCGACCAGCCCAGATTATGCGCCAAAGTGGAAGATCCCACGCCGCCCTTGGCCGCACTGACCGCAATCACCTTGCCAACCGCGTCCGAACCGCCCGTTGTATATAATGCAAAAAGCGCGCTGATAAATTCCAGCACCGTAAAAGGGGTCACCAGATATTCGGACACGCCGCGCGCAATCAGCTGACGATAGAGCACAATATCATTGATTTTGCCGATAACGACCACTTTGGTGCCGAAGTCACAAAAGCCCGCAAGAGTATCAAGATGCTCGATCAGGGCCTCGCGTGTGCCCGCCATTTCAATAATGATCAGGTTGGGTGTGGGGGCCGCGCGAAAGGCCTCAACAGCGGCAGCTGCACCGCCCATATTGATTTTGACATGGGTTTTCAGCATCCGGCGGTCCTGAATGGCCGTCTGCAAAATGCTCACCACGTCTGTCGTCTCGCAAAATGCCTGTACGGATATGCGCGGAAGCGGCGCGACATGGGAAATCGCGTCTTCCGGCATATTGGGCGCTTGCGTGTCCTTCTCCTGCTTCACGGTGGTAAGTTCCAATCAGTTGCCAAGACCACCAATATTGGTGTTGCTCAGAGACCATGATGTGCCGGGGTCCGCGCCGGTGCGCACTGCCGAAATCGCACGGGTGCGCATGGCCACATCGGAGGGGTCTTCCTGACGCGGGCGCACCAGATCGACAGGGTCGGCCACCTGCGCGGCCAGATTGGACTGCGTCGCGCAGCCCAGATTATAATAAGGCCGGTTCTGCCAGCCCTCAGCCGAAGATCCGGAGGCAATATCCGCCGGCCATTCACCACATTTTGAGGCGACATGCGCCACCATGCGATCAAAGGACAAGCGGATGGGCGAGGCCGGATCAGGGTGTTCAACGGTATAATTGCCCAGTTTCAGATAGCCTTTGACACCGGCGCTGGTCAGGCTCTCGCGGATCGACTTCAGGGTTGCCTGCGTCAGCTGCGGTGACACGCCGGAGGGAAGCAGCACGCTGATCTGCCCCTGCCCCGCCGTGCGGAACAGCGTGGCAAAGGCCTGAAGATCAGCGCTCTGGCGGGCATCCAGATGGCCATCCGCACCGCTCATAAAAATATCGAGGGTCTGCGGCTGATCGGAGAGAACAATGGGATGGCGCTGGCGGTAATCATCGGGAACAACAGACGCGGTTTCCATATGATCCACTCTGGCGCAGGCCGCCAGCGGCATGAGAACCATCAGAATATAGGCCAGACGGCGCGGGGCCGGGCCATATTGGGAGAAGCTGATCTGTGTGTTCATGGGGACAACCATTTGCTGCAAAAGAGAAAAAACCTGTTCAGTCTGTGATGAATCCGACATTGCCTTTATAATTCTTCAGCCTCTGGGGATTGTTGGGCGTGGAATAGATGCGGTTGACACGGCCCAGAAACACGCCCTGCATGTCAGAGGCATCCGCAAAACCGTCATCCGGGCGCGAGATCTCCTCCGGGCGCAGCGTTTTGGTGATATAGGGTGTCACCACAATCATCAGCTCTGTTTCGTTTTTCTGATAGGCCCGCGAACGAAACAGGCTGCCCAAAACCGGAAGGTTGGTGAGGCCGGGCATCCCGTCAATCGTTGAGGTGGAATGCTGTTGAATAAGCCCTGCCGAAACAATCGAACCGCCCGAGGGCAGCTCCAATGTTGTTTCATGGCGGCGGGTGGAAAACCCCGGCATGAACTTTAACGTAGCCCCCGTGCCGCTCACACTGTCCACTTCAGTCACTTCCGTGGCCAGATGCAACTGAATGCGCCCCTCGGACAGCACCACCGGCGTAAAATTCAGAGTGATGCCATAAGGCTTGTAAGAATAGGTGACAACGCAGGAACTGGACTGCGTGGCCGAGGCTGAACAGCCTGTTTCGGTTGAATAAATAGGAACCTCGCCGCCGGCGGTAAATTTCGCACTCTCGCCGGAAATGGCGGTCACATTTGGCTCGGCCAATATATGACCAACGCCATTGCGCTCCATAGCCTGAAGTATGGCCGAAAGACTGCCCTGTGTGCCGCTGGTGGAAAGTCCAATATCCTTGTAATAATCCCCTGACATATTGCTGGCGCCCAGAGCTGAAGCCGTTCGGGAACTGCCAAGTGTGCCCCAGTTGCCTTGTGTATTAATGCCCAGCTGCTTGACAGCCAGCCGCTGCACTTCCGCAATCGTCACTTTCAGCATCACCTGATCGCGCGCGCGCACAGTGATTGAATTGATCAGCTTGCCCTGAATCACCTGTGTCGAGCTGAAATTGACCGAACTGCCGCTGCTTGATGCCGAATTGCCCCCCACAGCCGTATAACCCACAAAGGCCGAGGCTATATCGGCGGCTTTTTGTGCCTCCAGAGCCGTGTCCACAGTGCCGGTGAGAATGATTGTGTCGGCCACTGTACGGGCCTCAATAATGCTGGACGGCATGGCGGCTTTCAGCAGCGCGCGCAACTCTTCAATATCGCGCCCCACGGAAATTTCAATGACCGCAATCTGTTTGCCCTCCTTATTCATGGCAAATACAGAGGTCTGCCCGTTGGCTGCCGCCACAAGGTATATTTTGCGCGCTGAACGCACCACGGCATTCACAACGCTGGGATTGCCGACAAAAATTTCAGCCGCATCCTGAGGCAGATCGACAATGATTGATTTGCCGACCCCCAGTTGCAGGCTTTGTTTGGCCGGAGCCACCAAAAAATCACCTGAAGGTTTGGCATTGGCCTGCGCAAACAGCGGCGACGAATAAGCCACATGAATCACCATGAGCAGAACAGACATACAGAAGCTCAGCCACAGTTGAAGGCCAGCCTTCCGGTCTGGCCTTACCTTTGGGCAAGAGGTCTGCGCGCCTGCAAGATGCGGTCCGGAGCCAAGGCTTCTGGTCATCGCCTCCTCATTTCCGGCTGACTTGTGACGCTACGCCGTAGCGCACAAGTGTAAGCGGCCCCGCTTCGTTAATGGCCTGCTCCTGGGGTATTTTGGTTTCGGATGTCTCCAGCATCGGACGTAAAATCAATGTCAGATTGCCTGTCGCTGACGTGCGCTGCGCACGGATAACCTTCTGGGCCTGCTCTTCATCCAGCTCAAGAGTTGCGGTGGTGCCGGACATCACGGTCTGGCCGTTTTTTTCCTGAACATTCTGACCGATGGCCAGCACCCGGATATCGCGCAAGATCACCTCGGTGACGAGGCCGTCGCTGCCGGCCTTTGCCGCATCCTCATCACGATATGTATTCAGAATATCGACATGGTCATTCGAG
>DAIMHB010000009.1:0-15636 GCA_036723545.1 Beijerinckiaceae bacterium | reverse complement strand
TGGCAATACAGGCATTGATGCTGGATTGCTGGAGAATATTGACCAGATTGCGCTCGGTCAAAAACACATCGGTCATGCTGGCAAACACAGCCGCCATAATCATCAGCCCGATCAATGTTCCCATATCGCGCATGGAAAACCGAAGCATCCGTTTGCGCTGCGATATTTGTTCACTCATGATCTGTCACTCCCGAATCTGTTTACCGTCAGGCTGTCCCCTGACCGGACATGTGTCTATGCAATCTGGCTGCGGTCCGGTCTGCCGGAAATGGCAAAGCCCATAATGGCCTGTTCGGATAAATCAGCGCGCTCCAATATGGTTTCGGCGAGGCCGCGCCGCATCACCAGCACACGGTCTGACAGGCGCAGAATTTCGGGCAATTCAGAGGAAACAACAATAATGGCGCGCCCTTCGGCTGCCAGACGCTCGATCAGGCGATAGATTTCGCTTTTGGCCCCCACGTCAATGCCGCGCGTCGGCTCGTCAAAAATCAATATGTCCGACCCTGCCATCAGCCAGCGGCAGATAATCGCCTTCTGCTGATTGCCCCCGCTGAACAGCCGTATAGGCCGGTCAATATCATGCGGGCGCAGGCTGACACTGCGGGTCAGCCTGTCAACCGTATCGCGCACAAACCCATTGCGGATCAAACCAAAGCGGGTCAAATGGCCGAGTTTTGGCAAAAATACATTTGAAACGATAGAGCGAAGCGGAATAATCGCGTCCTTTTTGCGTTCTTCCGGCAGCAGGGCGATGCCTTTGCCAATGGCATCGCGCGGCGAGACAAAACGGGCTTTCACGCCGCCAACATAAATCTCGCCGCCAGAAGGCTTGTCCGCTCCGGCAAGCAACCGCACCAGTTCTGTGCGTCCGGCGCCGACCAGCCCGGCAATGCCCAGCACCTCACCTTTGCGCAGCTCAAAACTGACATCGCGCACATGATCGCCGCGCGACAAGGCCCGCACAGCCAGCGCAACTTCGGCGCGCACATGCGACTGGTGCGGATGGGCATCCAGATCGCGCCCCACCATCATGGCAACAAGCTGGCCTTCCTGCGTGGCGGCCAGATCCACATCAGCCACCTTGCGCCCATCGCGCAGCACTGTGGCGCTTGTGGCAATGCGATAAACCTCCTCCAGCTTATGCGAGACATAAATCACCGCCACACCGCGGGCCGAGAGACGTTCAATCACCCCGATCAACCGCTCGAATTCGCGCGGGGTCAGGCTTGAGGTTGGCTCGTCCATCGCAATCACTTGCGCATCGGACAGCAACGCCTTGGCAATTTCAACAATCTGGCGCTGCGCCACCCGCAGATCCCGGATTTTCGCCGTGACATCAATGCTGGGGTCAATTTCTGCCAGAACGGCGCGGGCGCGGGTGCGCATCGCCGCCTTATGGGTGAAAAGGCCAAAGCGTGTCATTGGCGTGCCCAGAAACATATTCTGCGCCACATCCAGCTCTGGCACCTGCTGCAATTCCTGATGAATCATTGCAATGCCGGCCAGCCGCGCAGCTTTGGGTGAACCCAGCGCAACCGCCTTGCCGCGGATGATAATCTCACCCGCATCAGCGCGGTAAACGCCCGACAAAATTTTCAGCAGCGTGGATTTTCCGGCACCATTCTCGCCAAGCAGCGCATGAACCTCGCCACGTTGCAGAGAAAAGCCGACGCCGCTCAGAGCCTGCACTCCCGGAAAGGCTTTTGTCAGGCCGGAAATGGCGAGAACGGGAGATGAAGAAGCTGTCATATTTAGCAAATTCCAGATGATACCGCATGAATGAAGCGTCAGTTGGCAGGATTTCTCCTGCCAACTGACAAGCCTATGTTGCTTACAGAGACTTACTTTGCGGAAGCATCTTCCATCAGGTTTTTACGGACTGTGGCTTCATCACCGGTGTAACGAGCCATATTGTCCTTTGTTACCAGCGCCTGCGGTGTTGCCACCACGCGGGGCAGTTTCTGGCCAGCCTGCAAGCGCAGCGCCACTTCCAGCGCCACCTCACCGGTCAATACGGGGAAGGAGTCGACCGTTGCAGTCAGTTCGCCATCCTTGATCGACTTATAAGCATCGCTGATGCCGTCAGTGCCGATAACGGAAATCTGCTTCAGCTTGCCTGCGGCTTTCACAGCCTCAACCACGCCCAGCGCCATGCCGTCATTGTTGCAATAAAAACCCACAATATCAGGATATTGCTGAATAATATTGGTTGCAACGTCATAAGAAAGCTGACGATCCCAGTTGCCCGGCACAGAAGCCACAACATTGAACTTGGCGCCTTCGGCTTTCATGGTTTCCTTGAAACCGGCGGTGCGCTGCACGGCGGCATAAACACCGGCCATGCCTTCGATCACAGCCACCTTGCCACCCTCTGGCTTGTTCTTGATGAACCATTTGGCGGCACGCACGCCATTGTCTTTCTGCACATTGCCGATATAATTTTTAGCCGCAGGAATAACTGCGTCATTCACATTGACCACAGGCACGCCTGCCTTTTCAGCAGCCTCAACGGCTGGCTGGAGGTTGGAGTCGGTCTGCGGCGAAACCAGCAAAATTTTATAGCCCTTTGAGAGCATGTTTTCAGCAATCGCCAGCTGGCCGAGCTGATCCGATTCGCCCTGTCCGGCCTGCAAATCAACGCTGACACCCACGGTCTTGCCAAATTTGACATAGCCTTCACCCAGGTTGCGCCAATATTCATTGGTCAGCGCCTTGGCCACGGCACCCACTTTCATGCCAGCCTCAACCTTTGGCATGGGGCCGAACTTGGCTTCAAGCTGCGACCAATCCATGCGGTCGGCCTCAACGTCGGAGTTCAGAGGCTTCAGCGCGTCCGCGTGAGCCGCGAAGGCCATGCAAGCTGCAAGCGCTGTGCCCAGAACCGCATGTTTTATAAAAGATATTTTCATTTTCGTTTCTCCCTTTTGTTTCATTTTATCGCGTCAGTTTGCTTCGGCTCCACATGTATCAACCGAAGAGAGCTGCCTGCACGATGGCTTGGCTGTCAACAGCATCCTGCTTGCGGATAGCTGCACCCAGAAGTTCATTCTGGCGAAGGCGGTCAACGACACGGCGCATCGCCCTTACAGATCGGATATTATTGGCACATTCCGCCACCGGATCGAGGCCGACCGTATCCGGGAACGTGTCGAAATACAGCGCGCCCTCATAGCCCATCACATCCAGCGCATAGAGCAGCTCAATGGTCTGGATCGGATGGACAGAGCCCACCATCAGGCCGTCATCACGCTTGGAATAACCATCATTGAGATGAACCCCCAGCAGACGCGAATGGCGCGCCACCAGCATAGCGGCATAGGCTGGCATTTCATCGGCATAAAGCACATGGGCAAAATCCAGCGTCACGCCGAGATTTTTCTTGTTCACCGACTGAATTGCCAGCAAAGTTGTCGCCACATCTGGCATAAGGCTGAAGGAGCGCGGCTCGTTCGGCTTATATTCAATGCTGATGTCGATGGAAGGATTATGGCTGGCCACCTCGTCAATGGCGCTCAGCGTATCATCCCACATCGCGCCATAATCGGCCTGAAAGGAATAATCGAAACCATCCTGACCCATCCACAGGGTCATGAGTGTGCCACCGGCACGCGCCAGTGAGTCCAGCCCCTGCCTGGTCAGGTCAATCGCCTTGCGGCGCACAGCACGATCGGGATGGGTGAAAGCCCCGAGCTTGAAATTGGCATCCGTATAATAGCGCATGGCATAGCCATTCAGCTTCACGCCAAGATCAGCAAAACGTCGAACCACCTCGCCCTCGCCGAGGCCATCGAGATGATCGGGGTAATTCAGATCCACAGCGTTCAGGCCCGCATGGGCAGCCCGCGCCACCAGATCAATAGCGGTGATTTTACCATTGTGACCCCAATCGTAATCTGCCGAATTCACACGAAACGAATTGAGACGAGCGGCGTAAAATTCTTGTTTTATTTCAGATGAATTGCTCATTGCGCTCTTGAAACCCCAAAACCAATTATTTTTTTAATTTACAAAATTATTTATTTTTGTAAAGTTATTTTGCAAAAAATAAACAAGCCTGCTCAAGGTTGCCTGAAAAACGGGATGAATCATGGATCGTCGCATTGTCCTTGTAGACCCACTGCCGCGCACACTCGACCTGATTATGGAGCCGGATGTACGCCGTCGTCTTGAACGCCTGGGCGAAGTTATTGTGAGCGAAGACCGCCCCATGCCAGACGAGATGATCGACGCATTGCTGCCGGAAACGATACTGATTTTTGGTCAGACCGCCATGCTGAAAGACCGGCTGGACCGCGCGCCCCATCTCAAGGCCATTATCAACGTGGAATCAAATTTCCTGCCCAATATTGACTATAAAGCCTGTCAGGATCGCGGAATATGGGTGATAACACCGGCTTCAGCCTTTGGTGAGCCCGTCGCTGAAGCGGCTGTGGGCATGGCTCTGGACATGGCGCGCGGCATAACAGCCGCAGACCGGGCCTTTCGCAATGGCACAGAACTTTATGGACTGGCAGGCAATGAGCATACGTTCCGCTTTGCCGGGGCGCCGGTCGGCATTATCGGCTTCGGTGACCTCGGGCGGCAGTTGCGCGACTATATCCGCCCATTCCGCAATCTTGTGCGGGTTTACGATCCCTGGCTGCCGGAGCAAACCATCCGCAAATATGACTGCACACCCACGCCACTTAACGAATTGTTGCAGCGCAGTAAAGTTATCTTCGTCTTTGCCAGCGTCACCAGCGAAAATGAAGGGTTCATCGGGGCAGACGAATTTGCTCTGATGCAGCCGGGCACCGCCTTCCTGCTGATGAGCCGGGCGGCGGTTGTTGATTTTCCTTCCATGCTTGCCGCCATAAGCAGCGGCCATATTCAAGCGGCTGTCGATGTCTTTCCGCAGGAGCCGGTTGCGCCGGATGATCCTGTGCGCACCATGCCGGGGCTTATATTGTCAGCACATCGCACCGGCGGCACCCGTGATGCTTTTTATGCGCTGGGGTCAATGGCTGTCGCCGATGCCGAACTGATTATGCGGGGTCTGCCGCCACAGCTCTGCCGCCGCGCGGATGCGGCCACGGCAGGCAAGTTGCGCTCGAAGCCGGTCGATATATCCTGAACGCAGACGGCCATATTTGATCGCAAGCCGAATGCGTGCGACAAACATAAAAAAGAACTTGCACATCCATCGGCACAATCCGAGGTTCCGCCGCATCTTAAATTTTAGATTCGGTTTTCTGCAAATATTGTCTTGTGAGGCAGAGTAACAATTCAATAATATATAACCGATTTTAATATCGTATAAATTGAGAGGAAACGCCCGTGATTGACAAAATTCTCAGCCAAATGACTCTTGAAGAACAGGTTTCATTGCTTTCGGGTGCGGATTTTTGGACAACACATGCGATTGAACGACTGGGCATCCCAAAGATCAAGGTAACAGACGGGCCAAACGGCGCGCGTGGCGGTGGCTCTTTCATCGGCGGCGTTAAATCCGCCTGTTTCCCTGCCGCAGTCGCGCTTGGTGCCAGCTGGAATCCGGAACTTGTCCGTGAGATGGGCGTGGCCCTGGCCGAGGAAGCCAAAACAAAAAGCGCTCGCGTTTTGCTCGCCCCCACAGTCAACATTCAGCGTTCCGGCCTCAATGGCCGCAATTTCGAGTGCTATTCCGAAGACCCGATGCTGACCTCGGTGCTGGCAGTGGCCTATATTGAAGGCGTGCAATCACAGGGTGTGGCGGCAACGGTCAAGCATTTTGCGGGAAACGAGTCCGAAGTGGAACGTCAAACCATGTCGTCGGATATCGACGAGCGAACATTGCGCGAAATCTATCTGCCACCCTTCGAGGCGGCTGTGAAACAGGCCGGCGTTCAGGCGGTCATGTCCTCCTACAACCGCCTGAATGGCACCTATACCAGTGAGCATCACTGGCTGCTCACACAGGTTCTGCGGGAGGAATGGGGTTTTGACGGCATTGTTATGTCGGACTGGTTTGGCTCACATTCTACAGCCCCAACCGTCAATGCCGGGCTTGATCTCGAAATGCCCGGCCCGACGCGTGAGCGTGGCGAGAAGCTGGTTGCTGCGGTCAAGAGCGGTGAGGTTAAGGCAGAAACCATACATGCGGCGGCGCGGCGCATATTGGTGTTGCTCGAACGTGTCGGCGCATTTGCCGATGGGTCTATGTATGAGGAGCAAGCCGTCGACCGCCCCGAGCACCGCGCCCTTATCCGCAAGCTCGGTGTCGAAGGTGCGGTTCTGCTCAAGAATGACGGTGTTCTGCCCTTGCAAAAGGAGGCTTTGGAACGTATGGTCATTCTTGGCCCCAACTCCGCCGATGCGCGGGTAATGGGCGGTGGCTCAGCCCAGATCAACGCGCATTATAAGGTGAGCCCGCTGGAGGGAATTCGCGCGGCGCTTGCAGGCGGAAATTCGATCACTCATTCGGCTGGATGCACCAATAATCGGCTGGTGCGGATGTATAATGGCAGGCTCGAACTGGAATTCTTCGGGAGCCTCGATTGCAGCGGCCCGGTTTATCACCGCAGCTTGGCCGAGCTTGGCGAATTCATCTGGCTCGATATGCCGATGCCGCAACTGAAGCTCAGCCATTTCTCTGTTCGCCTTACGGGCACTTATCGTGCCGCAGAGAGTGGCGAGCATATATTCGGACTGACCAATTCCGGCCTCGCCAGGCTTTATGTCGATGGCGAACTGGTGGTCAATGGCTTTGACAACTGGCAACAGGGCGAGAATTTCTTCGGCACAGCAAACAACGAGCTGCGTGCAGCGAAACATCTTGAAGCCGGCCAAACTTACGAAATCCGCATCGACTATCGCGCTCCAGAAACCAAAGCGGATGGCCTCAACATTTGCGCCTTGCGTTTTGGTGTGGAATTGCCCCTGGCTGATGCCGCCATCGAAAAAGCTGTTGAGCAGGCGCGCGAGGCCGGTGTTGCCATTATCTTTGCCGGACGCGAAGGCGAATGGGATACGGAAGGTCTGGACCTGCCAAATATGCGCCTGCCCGGGCGTCAAGAGGAGCTGATTATGCGGGTCGCCGCAGTCAATGCGAAAACTGTCATTGTGCTGCAAACGGGTGGCCCCATCGAAATGCCGTGGCTCGATCAGGTTTCGGCAGTGGTTCAATTCTGGTATCCGGGGCAGGAACTCGGCAATGCTGTGGCGGATGTGCTGTTTGGCGCAGAGCCGGGAGGTCGCCTGGCACAAACTTTTCCGCGAAAGCTCGCCGATAATTCCGCCATGACCCATAATCCTCTGACCTATCCGGGCAAGGACGGCCATGTCCACTATGCCGAGGGGCTTTATGTCGGCTATCGCCATCACGACAAGCACGCCATCACGCCGCTCTTCCCCTTCGGTTTTGGCCTGTCTTACACCCAGTTTAAGTGGGATGCCGCGCGATTGGTCAATGCCGATATTGAGGCAGGTGCCAGCATTGAGGTGGACATAACCAATACAGGCACCCGTGAGGGCTGCGAGCTTGTCCAGATCTACGTCCGGCCGCTTGCCCCCAAAATCGACCGCCCTGAAAAGGAGCTGCGCGCTTTTGCCAAACTGCGCCTGAAAGCCGGAGAAACTCAAACCGCGAAGTTGAAGATGTCTCTGCGGGATTTGGCCTATTTTGACGTGAAGACAAAGGGCTTTCGCGTGGATGCAGGCCATTATGAATTGGTTGTCGCGGCAAATGCGACGGACATTCGCAGCGTCGTGCCACTCAACATCAAGCAGGACTGGCAAGAATGAACAGAATTACTGTCTTTGGCGATCCGGAGCGACAAAGGGTATCCATAAGCGGCCATTGATGAGAACTGTGCTGTGGCATTGAATGGAAGACCGCCCCCAAGGACATCTGTTATCTGGCAGATATCCCATGCAGCGCGGATGTGCAGTTCTCAGCTTAAACCGCAGACAAAACCAAAGAGTCATTATGGCCATGTCTGAAAATTATGGCGGCTTCATAGCTATCGGTGTGTCTATTATGTACCGCGGCTCAAAAAGAACTCTGATCTGCGCCTCAAATTACGGCCTGGGCATTGAACAAAGACCATACCATGTGTAAATTGAAATCAAATTTGATTTGAATTGATTGCCTTGATTTCAAACATACGAGTTTATAATGCAAAAATTTATCCTTACAGCCTCTGTATTGTTGGTGGCCACAACATCCTATGCGCAAGACCTGCCATCGCCCAAAACCCCCAAGGTTGCCTCTGTGGTTCCCAGCAGCAACGCAATTCTCAATGTGAACAATGAGATTTCGCTTCAGTTTGTCTTGAACCACTTTGACTATAAAGAAACCGGGGATGGCCGGTTAGATACCCCGATCGGCTTGCTCGACACGGAAAAGGGGTATGTCCCCGGATTTGGTGTGTCGGCCTCGCTGATGAAGAACTGGATTTTTGATAATTTCTATCTCTATGCCGATTATCAGAGAAGTTCAGGCAAGACCAGCTATGTCGGCTCTTACGCATTTGGGAATGTGTGTGCTCCGGCGAGCATCCCTTTTTGCTACGGCTCCGTCAAAGACAAGGACGGTGCAATTACAGATAATTTCGATCTGAGAATTGGCAAAGGCTTTGCGCTGGATGATCATTTTATGGTTACCCCTTATCTTGGTGCCGGGCATTATAGCTGGGATAGAAAAGTTAATTTTGGTGAGGAGTACCGCAATTTTTATTATGGTGCTGGTCTGATGGCTCAGTTTTCTCCCGTATCAAATCTTGTTTTATCAACCACGGGCTTGGTCGGGCGGACATTTGACTCTCAAATTGACGTCCATGGTGGTGCTGCGGTGGGCGCAGTTGTGGCTATTCCTGTGTTAATCGGATTTTCTGGCGGGCTCGGCAATTCAACGATTGTTAAATTGGGCGCCTCTGCAGATTATGCGCTTGCTGACAACATCCACATCAATGCTGGCGTGGATTCAACAAACTTCAAGTTTGGAGAGTCCGCCGTTTATGGAAATATCCCCCGTTCATGGGAGCCAAACAGCAAAAGTGCTTTCATAACCTACAAGTTGGGATTGGGTTATTCCTTCTAAGAGAGGCCACGCAGCTGGATATAGACCAGAAAAGCTCGGTTGCTTATCGAGCTTTTTTATTAGCCATGACCTGTGATCTTTCAAGAGGTTGTCCATTTGAAGCAGAGCTGAGAGACTGGAGTTACAACACTTCAGTTTTTCAGGAGAGCATCGAATGACCGACACCAGAATGCCCGATTGACGCCGTTGCGTTGAAAGGAAATGCCACAGCCTGTCCCGCCTCGGACCATCAAAGTCCCGACGGCCAAAATGAACCCATATATACAATCTGCATCGGCCACAGGGCAGCCTGAAAGACATGACACCCGCCAGTCAAATCATCAGATCAGGGGACAACCTCCTGAGGTTTGACCTGTGTAACGCTGTGTAAAAAAACAGCGTCAACATTTTGTATGCTGACGCTGCAAATCATTGATAAAACGACTATATCTTGTAGCTTCGCGTATAAGAAGCTCTAGCGCGAATAGAATTCGACCACCAGATTTGGCTCCATGGCCACCGGATAGGGCACATCGGAGGGGCCGGGAATACGGGTCATTTTGGCGGTAAACTTGCCATGATCCACTTCAAAATAATCCGGCACATCGCGTTCGGCCAATGTCACGGCTTCCATCACAACAGCGAGCTGGCGCGAGGCTTCCTTGACTTCGATGAGATCACCAACCTTCACCTGATAAGAGGCGATATTCACCTTCTTGCCATTGACCTTGACATGACCATGGTTGACGAACTGGCGCGCGGCAAACACGGTGGGCACGAACTTGGCGCGGTAAACCACCGCATCGAGACGGCGCTCCAGCAGACCGATGAGGTTTGCACCCGAATCGCCCTTCAGGCGCACAGCTTCAGCGTAATAGCCGCGGAACTGCTTCTCGGAAATATTGCCGTAATAGCCCTTGAGCTTCTGCTTGGCCTTGAGCTGGGTGCCGAAATCCGACATCTTGCCCTTGCGGCGCTGGCCATGCTGGCCCGGGCCATATTCGCGCTTGTTGACAGGCGATTTAGGACGACCCCAGATATTTTCGCCCATACGGCGATCAATTTTATACTTTGCATTTAAGCGCTTTGACATCGCGTCCTCTTGAACGGTTTATGTTGAGGCACGCGCCCTCCTCTGCCCCCTTGCGAAGGCCGACAGAAAACTCACTTTCATAAGAAAGGAATGTTCCCGGGTGCGTATATGCTGCACGGCCCATGCCCTGCTGCATAATGCACAAAGCGCCCACAGGATGAGCGCTTCACACATGTGGCCTTTTAGCGATGTGACGGACAGATGTCAACCACAGCCTCACGGCACAGACCCTTGCAGCCACCGCTCGAAACCGCGGCTCTCCAGCGCCTGCCAGAGCGCGTCCACGGGTTTGCGGCCAGAGGCGAACATGAACTGCGCAGAGCCGCCCGCCCCGCCGCCCGCGAAGCCCATCTCCCGCAGCAGATGATCCGCCCGCCGCGCAATCGCCGGGCCGGGATCAATCCAGGCCACATCCCAGGGGCTGAGGCGTTTCAGCTGCGCCAGAAGCAGCGGATAATGGGTGCAGGCCAGCACGATCACATCTGTTCTGCCGCCTGACTCTTCAATAAAAGCCGGTGCAATTTCGGCCTTTACGGCGGCATCATCCAGAGCCTCGCCCTGCATGAAGCGCTCGGCAAAGCCGGCCAGAAGCCGCGATCCCACAAGATTGACCTTACAATGCCCTGCAAACTGGCGGATAAGATCCAGCGTATAGTCCCGCGCCACCGTGCCGGGCGTCGCCAGCACCGAAAACAGGCCGGAGCGGCTCTGCTCGGCGCCGGTCTTGATCGCTGGAACCGTCCCCACAAAGGGGAGATGCGGCCAGCGGGCCCGCAAAGGCGGCAGCACAAGGGTCGAGGCCGTATGACAGGCAATCACCACGCAATCGGGCTGAACGCGGGCAATCATCGCCTCCATCACCGCCCCGACGCGGGCCATCAGCACATCTTCGGCAAGGCCGCCATAGGGAAAGGCAACATCATCGGCTATATAAGTATAATCCGCCTCTGGCCGCAGGGCCTGCAAGGCCGAAAACACCGTCAAGCCGCCAAGGCCGGAATCAAAAACCAAGATTTTAGGGCGTTGGATCATCAGAAACGACCTCTTTCGCTGAATTTTGCGACGAATCCGGCACCTTCCGGTTCAAAAAGCGCGGCCCCTTGACCAGCCGCACAAGAGCGCCGCGCATGGTGCGGATGTCCTGCTCGGTGAGTTGCATCCGGTGAAACAGATTGCGCATATTGCGCTTCATCACCGGTGCCTTGGCCAGCGGGCGATAATAGCCATTACGCTCCAGCGCCTCCTCAATAAATTCAAAGAAGGAATGCACCATCTCGCGCGGGGCTGTGGGTGAAAATTTCGGATTGTCAAAGGGCAAGGCCGCGCCCGAGGCGCGCATCCACTCATAGCCGGTGAGCAGAACCGCCTGCGCCAGATTGAGCGAGGCATAGGCCGGATTCACCGGAAAGGTGATGATGGCATCGGCCAGCGCGATTTCATCATTTTCCAAGCCCGTGCGCTCAGGGCCGAACATCACACCGTGGTTTTCGCCTGCACCAAGACGCGCGGCGCATTCCCTCATCGCATGTTCGGGCAGCAGCACGCGCTTGTCCTGCCCGCGCTCACGCGCGGTGGTGGCCCAGAGAAAATTGAGATCAGCCGTGGCGGCCTCAACAGTATCAAAGAACTTAGCCCCCTCCAGAATGTAAACAGCACCAGAGGCCGCCTGCGACGCGCCTTTTTTCAGAGTATGGCGCGAATCCCCCTCACGCGGGGCCACAAGGCGCAGGTCTGACAGGCCGAAATTGGCCATGGCGCGGGCGGCCATGCCAATATTCACCGCCAGCTGCGGGCGCACCAGCACCACCGCCGGCCCACCCCGCATCACCGCAGCCGCCTGATTTGTTCCTGCACCGACCATCCTGAGACTGTCTCCATAAACCTTGCGCTTTATCCGAAAGCCGCGCTTTGCGAGGCTCTTGTGCAGTGCTATAGCATGGCGCATCCCAATTCAAATGCGAGGTTCGCTTCATGCAAAAAATCAAGGTTGAAAATCCGGTCGTTGAACTCGACGGCGATGAGATGACCCGCATCATCTGGCACTATATCCGTGAAAAACTCATCCACCCCTATCTCGACATCGACCTGAAATATTACGATCTCTCGGTTGAAAACCGTGACGCCACCCGCGATCAGGTGACCATTGATTCGGCCCATGCCATTGCCAAATATGGCGCAGGCGTCAAATGCGCCACCATCACCCCGGATGAGCAGCGCGTCGAAGAATTCAAGCTGCATGAAATGTGGAAATCGCCCAATGGCACCATCCGCAACATTCTGGGCGGCGTCATTTTCCGCGAGCCGATCATCTGCAAAAACGTGCCGCGCCTCGTACCGGGCTGGACCCAGCCGATCGTTGTTGGCCGCCATGCCTATGGCGACCAATATCGCGCCACCGACTTCAAAGTGCCGGGCAAAGGCCGCCTGACCATTAAATTTGAAGGGGAGGACGGCACCGTCATCGAGAAGGAAGTGTTCAAATTTCCTTCAGCCGGTGTCACCATGGCCATGTATAATCTGGACGAATCCATCCGCGATTTTGCCCGGGCCTCGCTCAATTATGGCCTGCTGCGCAAATGGCCGGTCTATCTCTCAACCAAAAACACCATTCTGAAGGCCTATGACGGCCGCTTCAAAGATATTTTTGAAGAGACCTATCAGAATGAGTTCAAGGGCAAATTCCAGGCGCTGGGCATCACCTATGAGCACCGCCTGATCGACGATATGGTGGCCTCGGCTCTGAAATGGTCGGGCGGCTATGTCTGGGCCTGCAAAAACTATGATGGCGACGTGCAATCCGACATTGTGGCGCAGGGCTTCGGCTCGCTCGGCCTGATGACCTCCGTGCTGATGACCCCCGACGGCAAGATTGTGGAAGCGGAAGCCGCCCACGGCACCGTCACCCGCCATTACCGCCAGCACCAGAAGGGGCAGGAAACCTCGACCAATTCCATCGCCTCGATCTATGCCTGGACCGGCGGCTTGCTGCACCGCGCCAAGCTGGACAATAATGAGCAACTGACTAAATTCGCCAATACGCTGCAAAAGGTCTGCGTCGATACGGTTGAAGCGGGCTTTATGACCAAAGATCTGGCGCTGCTGGTGGGTCCGGACCAGAAATGGCTCTCCACCACAGGCTTCCTCGACAAGATTGACGAGAACCTGCGCCTCGCCATGAGCGCATAAATTCTGAACCAAATGCTAAAACGCGCGGAGCCCCCGCGCGTTTTAGACAATCAGCCGATCAGCCATGCGGAAGCGGACCTTCAACCGCCTGAACCTGAGCCATTGCATTGTCACGCTCCAGACAACGGACGTTTTGAATTTGCGCAGCCCGCGGCCCAGTTCCCGTCGAATTTTAGCCGCAACAGACAGTAAATTGCGTTTACGCGCCGCAGACATCTGATCAATCATGCTGCCGAAATCAGAAGCTCCGCCGATAACTCCATAATAATGATCCTGCATCACAAGAGCCGGTACGGTCTGGACAATCTGAAAAGTTTTGAATTCCAGCTGGTCATTGAGAAAAATATAATCCGCAGGAAATGTCATTTTTTCGGCCTTCTGCGACCAGTAAAGCGCCGCTTTTCTGGACATAACATAGCCTGCGGCCCCCAGATGGCGTGAGCACAGCAGATGCAGGGCTGTTCCGGCCACAGCGCCCAAGGGTTTGCGCCCCAAAGTCACCCGCGTGCCCATTGTTTCCAGCTTGATCAGATCCGCCCCATAGGGAAGTGCGGTCAGAGGCTTCAGTTCATTCAAAAATGCTGAAAGATGGCGGGAGACCTGAACATCATCCTCAAAAACGACAGCAAATGGTGCATCACCCTCAGCAATCTGACGCCACACCGCGACATGGCTCAAAAAACAGCCAATTTCCCCCTTGGTGAGCGCATGAACCGCCCGGGCACCATAAAACTCCAGTTCGGATTGAGCGAGCAAGCCGCCATCCACCGCTGAAATGCGGGTAAACTCCTGCCCAAGGCCCAGAAATACCGATTGAATATGCGCAAGACGGTCTGCGCTGCGATCAAGATTGATGCAAAAAATCTGCACTGGATGCTCCCGCGCACATGAATCAAGTGAAGCAGACAGGCTGTCTGCAAAGTTGTGGCCTATACAAACCCGGCATCCTGTGGGCCACCCTCTTGTGCCTCGCCATCTGACGACATCTGAACCTCGGCACGCTCACGCACCACCTGCTCAATACGCTGACCAAGATCTGGTTTATGCGCAATCAGCACAGCAAGATCAAGCGCATCAAGGATCAGCAATTTCGTCGGTTCAAGGGCGCGGATGGAGGCCGTGCGTCGGGTTTGACGAATAACGGCCATTTCTCCAAAAAACTGCCCTTCAGTCAGCCGGATGCGCGCTTTGGGCAGTTCCACCTCGACATATCCGGAGGCAATAAAATACATGGAATGGGCAAGCTCGCCCCGACGCACAATCAATGCTCCAGCCGGCACTGTCTGCGCCCGCAGATAACGCATGACATCGGCAATCTCGCCGGCATTCAACTCACTGAACAGCGGCACGCGCGACACCATGCCCCATGTCACCACAAATTCCCGCCGGTGAATTTCATCCGCAAAGGCCGTGGCGATAATTCCGACCGGCAAGGCCAGCATCATCAGCCCCATGACCATTGTAAAGCCGGCGATCAGGCGCCCGAGCAGGGTCACCGGCACCACATCGCCATAACCCACCGTTGTCAGAGTGACAATCGCCCACCACATGGCGGCCGGAATGGAGCCAAATTTTTCCGGCTGCACCGCATGTTCCGCCAGATGCATGGCCGAGGCCGTCACCAGCACAAGCCCCAGCAAAATCACACCGGACGCCAGAAGCGCTTTTCGCTCGGCCTCCAGCGCCGCCATAAGTGAGCGCATACCGGGTGAATAGCGCGCCAGCTTGAAATAGCGCACCAGCCGCAGAATCAGAACCACCCGCAAATCAGCGGGCACAAAGAGGACAAGAAAAAATGGCGCTATGGCGATCAGGTCAATCATGGCCGAGGCGGAAAGCGCGAATTGAAGCCGCGCCCGCCATTTGCTCAGGCCATGATAAACCGTGTGTTCAGGCGCACTCCACAGGCGCAGCCCATATTCAACCGAAAACACCAGCATGGCCACATATTCTATGATAAGAAATACATGGCCATAAAGCATCTGAAATTCGGGAACGGACTCAAGCACGACAGAAGCAACGCTCACCGTCACAAGCAGGACAAGTGAGCGGTGCACATAGCGACCAAGCCTGTCCGGAACAGCCGCATCATCCAGAATGACATGAATATGCCGTCTGAGATGAGCAAGGCGCATTCCGGATGGATGCGTCATCAGCCAAGGCCGAGACGATTGTGCAGAGCCAGGCGCAGCGCATCAAGTGCGGCCTGTGCCTGCGCACCTTCCGGCCCGCCCGCCTGCGCCATATCCGGTCGTCCGCCGCACCCTTTACCGCCCAGCGCACCGGCGCCGGCCCGGGCCAGATCAACAGCATTGAT
>DAIMHB010000008.1:0-15951 GCA_036723545.1 Beijerinckiaceae bacterium | reverse complement strand
CTCTTGAACAGGGCAAAGGCAAAATCCTGGGTGATGTCCCGATGGGTCGCCGCGTCCGCACCGGGCGGGGCCGCAGCAAGATGCAGAATCATATCGGGCTGGATCTGGTGCAATATGGAGGACAGAATTTCAGGTCTGGCCGGAAACTCCATCTGAATATGCGTATGCCCGTTCATAGCGGCAGGACGACTTCCCAAACTGATGGCTTCAATGCGTGCCGCAGACAGGCGGTTCATAACGGCGCGGCCTATGAAGCCGCCCGCGCCCGTCACAAGAGCGCGGGTGTTCATGACGGATCATCCAGAAGCTGCGGGTTGTTCATCACATAGGCGTTGGCGCGGGTATAATCGGAGGGTGTGCCGATATCCATCCAGAAATGGGTGTCATTAAAGGCAAAAACGGGCCTGCCGGCGTCAATCATGCCGCTGATCAGATCAGGCATGTCAAAGGGAACACCCGCTTTCAGAAAGGGGCGGATCGCGTCATGTTTCAAAACATATATGCCCATGCTCACCTCGGCGGTGCGAAGCGGCTTTTCGTCATAGGAGTGGATGGAACAATCCGGATTGATGTTTAAAACCCCGTAAGGAATGCGCTCATTCAGGCAAAAACTTCCCACCGTTGCCTCGGCGCGGCGCAGAAAATGGGCTTTAATCATGTGTGAAATATCAAGATCTGTCAGCAGGTCGCCATTGGCGAGCAGGAAATCCCTGTCCAGATCGTTGGATATGCCGGCCAATGCCCCGCATGTGCCCAGAGGCGTTGTTTCTTCAACATAGGAAATATTGAGGCCAAACTGATGCCCGTCGCCAATGGTCTGGCGGATCTGGGATGCCATATATCCGACAACAAGAATAATATCCCGGATATTGTGCCGGCGCAGTTGCAATAGCAAATGTTCCAGAATCGGGCGATTCCCGATGGTCAGCAAAGGTTTGGGCACACATTGGGTGTGGGGTAAGAGGCGGGTGCCCTTGCCACCAGCCATAATCACAGCTTGCATAATTTAAACCGTATACTGAATAATGTCATTTGAGCGGGAATGAGCGGCAATGAAATTGATGGTGTGTGTCAGCCCTTGTTCCAGCGACACGAGGGGTTGCCAACCACTGGCACTATGAAACAGAGAATTGTCGGCGATCAGACGATCAACCTCGCCGGCTTCGGGCCGCAGGCGCTGTTCATCCTGTTCGATCGTGAGAGGATGGCCGACGAGTCCAGAAATTATGTCAATCAGCTGGGCGATTGAAACACCCCGGCCTGTCCCAAGATTATAAGGGCCGGGGCCCAGGCCCGGATGAAATGCGGCCGTGATCAGGCCGGCCACCGTATCCGAAACAAAACAAAAATCACGGATCGGCGTCAGGCTGCCCAGCCGCAGGCTCTGGCCCTGCAGGGCCTGTCGGATGATGGTGGGAATGATGGCGCGTTGGGACTGGCGCGGCCCATAGGTGTTGAATGGCCGCACAATGACAGTCGGCACAGAAAAATTGCGGCTCCAGGCCTCAACAAGCGCCTCTGCCGCAATTTTTGTGGCCGAATAGGGAGACTGCGCCTGTAGTGGGTGGGTTTCTGCGATCGGAATTTGGCGCGCACTGCCATAAACCTCCGAGGTGCTCATAAATACAAAGCGCCGGACGGCATGAAATCTGGCGGCTTCCAGCATATTCATGGTGCCTTCGCTGTTGGTGCGCACATAACTGCGCGGCGCGGCATAAGAATAGGGAATGCCGATCAATGCGGCGGCATGAATGATCACCTCATGGTCTGCAACCAAAGCCTTCATTTGCTCGGGGTCACAGATGTCGCCAAATTCCACCCGGACTTTTGCCAGCAGGTCCGGCGGGACATAGGCTAAATTGCCCATAAACTGATGCGCATTGTAATGCACCAGCGCGGTGACCCGGCAACCCTGCTGAATCAGTGTTTCGACAAGATGGCTGCCGATAAATCCGGCAGCACCGGTGATGAAAACGGATTTTCCGGTTAAATTGTGAGGGAAAGACACATTGTTCCCTTTTTATGGTTAAAATATAAGGATTAAAATGATTTTTGCCCCCGTCCAATAACACGCGGCGGGTTCATGACCAAGTGTGTTTCAATCCGCTCAAGGCCGCAGAGCAGAACCTCGGCCATTGCCTGTTCACTGAAGCGATAATAATCAGCGGGATAATTGTGAACAGCCAGTGTTAAGGTGCTGGCCTGAAGCCCTTGACCAAGGCTTTTGCATTCATGCCCGATCAAGGGCAGTTTTGACAGAAGCCTCCAAAAGCGCGGCAGTTTCAACACACCTCCGGCTGAATAGCCCGGAACGCCATAGACAAACCATGCGCCTTTGGCGGCAACACGATAGGCCTCGGCCAGCGTTCGCCAGAATTGCGGATCATGCTCCATCATTGAGTTGCATAAAATCAGGTCAAATGTTGCGTCCGCAAAGCAGGATAAATCATGTGCGTTTCTATGGATGATTTCATAGCGTTCGGTTTGAAGGGCGCCGTCCAGACCAATGCCGATGCGCGTTTTGGCCGTGTCCAGCGCGGGCAGACCTAGCAGGCACTGATGATGCGGTGAGGCGCCGATTTCAAGCACATGGCCTGTGATCTTCATGGTCTGGCAGATGGAATTGAACTCTGCATAAATGGTTGGGTGCATATTATCGCCCGGAAAACAGCAGAGATCTGAGGCTGAATTTTGTTCTTTGCGGCACAGGCTCGCCATAACCTGCGGCTGTCAATGCAGGTTCAAGCATAGTCAGGGCTTGTTTTTGCTGAGCGCGCGAATGCATCCGATATTTTCCCACTGCACTGCTGCGCAGTTCGGCGGCATATGTGTTTAGCAGATTTTGATCATGTGCAATGTTCAGGCTGGACAGAATATGACTTGCTGTTTCCGCCGGTTTCAGAACCAGATCCTCATAGCGGAATTCAAAATAACCTTCGCCGATCATCGCGCCATAATGGCGCGCCAGCGTCACGCTATTGACCCAGTGGCGGGCATTGAAAATATGCGCATAGCGCTCATAAGAGCGATATTTGAGGCGCATCCGGTTCCACACCGCGATTTTATCCGTATCAAAATATATTTTGCGCCAGAATGGCTCAACAGGTGCAACATGATCTGAAAAGGCGACGTCCCGCCCGTCGCGTATCAGGTGGACATAATGGGCATTGGGAAAAATGCGGGTTAAAACAGGCAGAATGTAAACGGTCTCGCAGAGTTTCCAGCCCCAGCGCTGCCCGGGACGATAATTTTTGAGGTGATGTTCAAATACGGATTCGATCAAGGCTTCGAGTTCAGGATGATCCGAACGCAACATATCTGAATAATGCGGGTAATATTGCTCAACCAGAGGGCGCACGAGCCGCAATATATCGGCGGCATCCTCTGATTCATTGAGGTCATGGCCCATATAAACGCCGGATTGGATCAATAACCGCGCCAGCACTCTGCTGCCGGAGTGGGATTTGTTAAAAACAATAATCGGCGGGGGAAGATTCTCCCATTTTTGTCTCAAACGATCAAAGCGCATAAAATATCTTAATCCTGCAATTCAAATTCATTGATTTAAAGGCCACATTATTACACGAATAAAATGAGTTTTGGAGTCTGAACCACCGCATGATGCCGCCTTCTGTTTTATTTTGTCTGCCGCATCCGGCCTATGGCGGCGCAGAGAGGCTTGTGGCCACACTTATGCATGATTTAACGGACCACAATATTGTGTGCAGGCTTGCATGTCTGAGCCACAACAGTGCTGTTCCAACCTCTCTGCATGAATGGTTTTCTCCCTTTTTTGAAACCTTTGCACTTGATGACGTCTCCTCGTCCTATGAGGCATTGTGGCAAATTATAACGGCGCATGATGTTTCGACATTGATTATTTGCGGTTTGTCGCCCGTGTTTCAGCTGCTGCCACAGATCAAAGCGGCGCGGCCGGACCTGCGGATTGTGAGTTTTCAGTTCAATGCGCTTGAATGTATCGCAGAAAACCGTACCTATTGCGCATGGATTGATCTGTGCATTGTGGAGAGCATGGAGGCGGCTCGTGCTCTTTCCGCGGGCTGTGAACACCGGTTGCCCTTTGTTGTCATATCCAGTGCTGTTGATGTTCAGGCCATTTGCGCAATCCAAAGCCGCACTGTGCGCAGCAGCAGGATATGTGTGGGCTTTATCGGCCGTTATGATGCGGCGAAAAACCCTGATGGTTTTGTCCGGATGGCGGCAATGGTGGCTGATTACGACCTTCGGCTGGTGATGGCCGGGTCCGGGCAAAAATTCAGCAAAACACAGCGGCTTATCCGCCAGCTTGGTCTTTTGGACAGAATTGAGCAGAAAGGTTTGCTCAGTGACCATAGGCTGCACAGCATGCTGGATGAAATTGATATTCTTGTGGTTCCCTCCATCATTGATGGTCGGCCCCTGATGATTCAGGAGGCACAGGCGCGCAGAATCGCCGTCGTGGCCTCGCGTGTTGGCGGCATTCCCGAGCTGGTTGAGGATCATGTGACCGGCCTGCTCTGCGCGCCGGATGACGCTGCGGCGCTGGCGGCGGCCGTTGTTCGTCTGGCCGTGGATGAGGAGGAGCGGTGCAGACTGACCGAGGCCGCATTTCAACGTGTCTGCCGAGAGGGCGATATTCGGGACGTGCTGCCCAAATATCGTTCTGCCCTGCTTGGCGAGGAGATTATCGCCTCTTGAACCGCCTGAAGGGATGGCGCCACCAGCGCCGGAGCTTTGTCAGTGTTTTTTGCAGCCGCGTGGGCGCAAGCGCGGCGGGGGACCGCATGAATTTGCTGAGAGTGGCAGACTGGCACGCCATTTGCCACCGCAGAGCCTGATGATGCACCGTGCCGGGCAGGGCGGCCTGTATCAGTTCATCGAAAGGCCTCCGGGCGTTCTCCGGATTGAAATGATCCTGACACCACCCGTGCAGACGGGCATAGAGCCGCCCAGCTTCTGCCGGATCCGTCAGCCGCTGCAAACAGTCCAGCCAGCTGTCCCTGTTTTTGTGGGCTTTTAACACGCCGTGCTCTTCTGAGAGCCAGTCATAGGCTGGCTCATGGCCCACCACCGGCACAGCCCCCAAATATGCGGCACCCAGAATGCTGGCGATGCTTTTATTGGCTATATTGGCTGTCTCGCCATAAGGATGAACCAGAATTTTGATCGCAAGGCGCTGCCACCGGAATATAAAGGATGGATAGGAGGGCTCAAAAGGCATGAGCCTGAGCGTGGGTTCGGCGCGCCCGGCTGAAATATCATTGGCGACAAAAAGCGTTACAGGCCTGTCGGTTTTCAGCACACCAATGGCCGTTTGAACATGGGACTGAAAAGATATGCGCCTGAAGGCACCGCCAAACACGCCGATATGCAGGGTTTGGGGGCCAGAGTGCAGGCCCGCAGGCTCATGTGAGGGGGCAAGCTTGGCATCATAAACGCAGGGCCAGAGAATAATATTGCGGTGTAATGCGCTGTAAGTGTCTGCCAGCTGGTGGCTTGTCACCACAAGGGCCGTGGCCTTGTGCAAAAAGGTTTCGACGAGCGGCCGGTTATAATCGGCAAAGCCAGCCACCTCGCGGCTCAGGGCAATGAGGTCATCATCAATAAACCAGGCATAGGGAATGCCGATTTCCGTGAGCAGATCCAGCGCGCCCGTGACAACCATATGTTTGAAATCCCGCACCACCAGCACCAGACTGGCGCTCGCCAGCCAGCCGATGTCGCTGGCGAGATTGCCGGGCTGCAAAAAGCGCAGTCTGGCCTTTATATCTGCGGGCAAGCCATCAAAATACAGGCTGACCGATGCTGCAAGCTGGCCATAAATCAGAAGTGTCGGCGCATCGGTGCCAATGTCCTGTGCATAGCCCGCCCGCCGATATGGCATGCGTTCGGTCTGTGGCAGGGGTGGCGGCGTGGTGCAGCGGGCGAAGGTCAGCGCAGTGCCGCGCACCAACCCTGTGGCACACAGATGTAAAACAAGATCATAATGCCAGAAATCATCCCATATATGGGTGGGCATAGCCCGGGCAGCCTTGGCCAGCGCCCGGCTGGTCACACATAAAATGCCAGCTTCACTGTTCAGATATCGGCAGGTTTCCACAGCTTTGATGTGCCGCGAGCTTGTGCCCTCCGCATAGATAATCCGGCCTAGCAGAGCATCCGCCTGATGATATTCAAACTGGCGCAGGGTTTGCGGCCAGACCTGCGCTAAAATGGTCTGATCGGGTGTGCCCAGATGAATATAATGCCCTGCAGAATGATCGGCAATGCGCAGCCAGAGTTCGCCGGGCGTGGAGGCCGAGAGACTGTGTCCGTTGAAATGGGCCGTAACATTTGCACCCTTGCGGGAGATCTGCCAGCTGTGGATATGTTTTGAGGGCAAGGCGCACCATTGATAAAAATAAAAAATTGGCAATGAATTTAGGTTGCGGCCACTTCAGTGCTGCACCACCGCCTCAGCCACCATGATCAGATCCTGAACGGTCTGCACTCTGGCTGTCATCTCATCATTTAAATTCTGCCCCAGATGGCCTTCGAGATCCTGAATCAAAGCGATAAAATCGAGAGAATCAATCCCGAGGTCTTTTTCCAGATGATGTTCCGGCAAAATGACGATGGACTCCGACGGCTGAAGCGGTGGTGGCACATCCGCGGTGTTCATATAGTCCTGATTGCGTTTGGTCCGTCGCTTGGCCGATTTTGCAATGATTTGGATAATAATCTGGGCAATATGTCCTTCTGCTGGCACCATATTCTGTTCGTCCTTTGAATTACGGAATAAAATTTTATTCTAATAAAAATGCCCGAGTATTTTCTCCCGCCTGCTGTTTTCGTCCAGCCCGAATGTGTCCAATGTGTCGGGGCTGGTGTTCAGCCGCTCCAAAAACAGGCTTGCTCGCCCCACAACCTGCCCCGGATTGCCAATGACAAGCGCGTTTTCCGGAACAGAGCCCCGCACAACCGCACCGGCGCCGATAATCGAGCCGCGTCCGATGTGGGTTCCCGGCAGAACAATGACATTTTCACCAATAAAACAATCACTTTCAATCTCGATTTTCCCGAAGGACTGGATCAGCGGACGGCGCGCTTTCAGCAGCCGTGCCGCGCCATTATGGGTGAGCATTTTCACGCCCCCGGCAATGAGAACATTATCGCCAATGGTGACAAGAAAAGGGTCTGTGGAAAAATCATTGCTGTAAATACGGCAGTTCCGGCCAATTTTTACGCCCGTGGCGCGCAGCTTCTGGACAATCAATTCGTCGGCGTCTTCCTGACTTGGCTTGGGTTTAAATCTGCCTGTGAGGCGTTTTAAAACAGACCGGATTATTTTCATGTGGCTGTCTCCATATATCCTTTCAATCCATGCGTCCTTTCACTCTATGTGTCCTTTCATAGCCCGGCGGATGCGGGCACTCTGCATATTTGCAGGGCGGCATATTGCGCCCTGCCGCAGTTGATATGATGCGGCAGATGAGCCAACAGTGCTTTGCAGCCAACATCGCCCGCCAATTTCATCAGGTCATCACCGCTGTGCTGGCGTGAATAAGGCGATTGCGTTCACAGGTTTTGCACAGCCCCAATATATTCAAGCCTTACAATTCGGAGACAAATTGCAACAATTTGCCGGATGGCGTTTTGGCAATAGACTCAAGAATTTCAATGTCGCATGTGAAATGCCTGCCGAATTGCTGGTTCAGCAGGGACTGGACAGTCTCCCTATCCGTGGCCGTGAACGCGCTGGTGACGGCCAGTCTGAGTTTTAAGGTTTCGAGACTGGTCTGAACCAGCTGAAATTCTCTTATGCTCCGCAGCGCCGAGATGCGGTAATGGGAAAGATCAACCCGCTGGCGCACGCCCGTTTTCAGAGTTATGTAATTGGAGGTTCTGCCGACAATATCGTTCAGTACGGGCAGCCCTCTGCCGCAGGAACAGGCGTTGCCAACCTCGGCCTCGTCGCCAATTTCATATCGCAGCAAAGGCGTGGCAAAATTATGCAGTGGCGTGATCAAAACCCGCCCGATGCTGCCCGCTAGGCATGGCTTGGTGTCATGATCCACCACTTCCAGCTTACAGCTTTCAGCCATGACATGATAATGTATATTTTCGGGGCATTGCACGGCCATATAGCCTGTTTCGCTTGCCGAATAATTACTGACGATTTTGCAGCCCAATATTTCCTGACACGCCGCGCGCAATTCCGCATCGACACATTCGCTGATCGTCCAGACAGAGCGCAGCGAGGGGAGCCGGATTTTGTGTTCGTGGCAGTGGGCCAGCAGCAAGCGCAATCCGGCAGGGCGCATCAGAAGATAGTCCGGTTCAATCTCTAACAGAAACTGTATAATTTCAGCCTGTGGCTTGCTGGGCTGCATGATGCCCAGTGGTCCTGTTTTGCATATATGGCTGAGAGGCGGGCCATAATCGGGCAGGACAATGCCCCCTGCTATTTTTTTGACAGAGGGATGTTGGCTGAGCGTGCGGTAGAGGTCGCCAGCAATGCCCTTCACACTGGCCAATGTGCCTTCGACATTGTCCCGATGCCAGAATTCCTCACGCAGGGCATTGCTTTCCCAGAATATGCCATCAATGCCGGTTTTGCGCACACGCACAGGAATACCGGTTGACCCGCCTGAAGTTGCCTCCATGACAGGCCCGAAAGAGGGGGGATAGGTTTTGGCGTGCAGTTTCTCACCCAGATCACGCACATCCGCACGGGTCAGAGCCGGAAGCTGAGCCCATATATCCGCATTCATCGGCTGGCCGGGTTTAAACCCCGCTTTGCGCAGGCGGCCATGATAAAAGGGAACCTGATGATAGGCGTGATTGGCCAGCGCGGTCAGTTGACGCCATTGCATCTCCTGCAGTTTTTCTTCCGACCACCATTGTGACGCATCAAACTGACGCTGCAGAGCTGAAAGTTCCGCCGCGCGTCCACTCTGTATGGCCGGCCAGATCAAATTTTCAACAGCTGACTTCAGTTTCATGGCGGGGGCTCAACATTCATCATATGGCCATGTGCAGCATCAGGCACCGGAATAATATTTATCGTATGGGCGGGATCAGGCCATTCCGAGGCTGAATAAAGGCTCAAGCATTGTCAAAGGGGCCGCAATACCACATGCACATTTCAGGCCCGTGTTTATCAAACCTGCCCAATAAAGAAGGGCTCCGGCGAAAGCCGGAACCCTGTATGATACGGTTGGATAAAATCAGAATTTATAACCAAGACCAACCTTGGTGATGACGCCATCAAACAATTTCGAAATTTTGTAGGATGCCACATCAACTGGGCCTGAGGTCACAGGGCAAGTGCCAGAGCTTTGGGTGCAGCTGTAGAAGCCTGTTCCATGAACCGTCAAAGATTCCTTGCCCAGATCATAATAGAGACCTTCGAGCTTCAAAAACACATTATCGGTCACGGCATAGTTCATGCCGCCACCCACAGCATAGCCCACTTTGACCAATGTTCTGGAGCCAGACCAGGTGCCAGTCGTGCCGTCAGATGAAGCGTAGGAGCCACCGGCCGGGACGGCACAGGTGCCTTCACCGCCATTGAGGCCGCAGAAATAGTTTGAGTCATTCCAGCTTGCGGAGGAGGCCATGTGAATCTGGCCAACAGCCAGACCGCCGGTGCCATAGACCATCAGGCGGTCCTGAGCAAAGCCGATATTGCCGCGCAATGTGCCAACCCAGTTGGCATCGGCATGGACGGACCCAAATGCTTGGGCTTCGCCAGCTACAGAGCAGCCACCCGTATAGCCTGTACATTCAGTGGAACCAGTACCGGAGGCGGCGTAGTTGCTCGAAGACTGCCAGAGATTAGCTTTCGTATGAGACAGGAACGTGAAATCACCGGCAATACCAATGACGGCATGACCCATCTGCTTGTTATAACCCAATTCCACACCGGCTGCGCCGAGAATCTTATTTCCTTCGCCAAATGAAGTTGGCGCTAAAGGGAGATTTGGCGATCCGGTTATAACCGCATTGCTTGTACTGGTATTAAAGATTCTTGTCGCTTCATAGGAGCCATATGAATACGAATTTGAAGTCAGGCCTTGGTACCCGGGAGGGGTATTAAGAGAGCCTGAGTCTCCTATCGCTGCGCTTACTTGATCCCATGCGCCAAATTCGGAAGTCGTGGCGCTTGTGTCTGCGGCTGCACCGGCATAAACCGAGCCATAAGGGCCAGTCCAGTCAAATTCATGGGCGACAACGGGAGCGGACGCAGCTCTTGGCGAGGGAAGATCCCCGGCGCGGGCGCTGAGGGACGCGGAGCACAAGGCGGTGGATGCTAATAAAATAGCGGTGATAAAATTCGACTTCATAAAAATCCCCACACTCAAATATTTTTTTAAAATTTAAAAAATCAAAAACAATTTTTTATCGCGCATTTTGGGGCCTTTAGCAATCCGTCTGTCTCAAAAAAAAGCAGGGTGTTGTGTATATGCACTGAAGTCCGCTGCGGCATGTGCGAAATTTCCATAGGTTGCATATGTGTATAAAAATGTGCCTTTCTATCAGACCCGCCTGCACAACGCCGGGTTTAAACCCGGAACGCCGATGGATGCTGAAATCTGGGGTAAAATACCTGTTTTAACCCGTGCGGAGGTTTTTGGCCCATGCGGGCGAGGTTTGCCGGTCATGCTGCGCGTGATATAGGTTACGACACAGGCTTCTGGCTATTAACACTCAAACATCGGACGTGATATGGATCGATTGCAGTCCATGCGGGTATTTACCAAAGTGGTGGACACCGGCAATTTTGTCTCTGCCGCTGATGCGCTTGGCCTCGCCAATTCTGTTGTCACCCGCTATGTGGCTGATCTTGAGCAACATCTTGGCGCAAGGCTGCTGAACCGAACCACGCGGCGGCTGAGCCTGACCGAAGCCGGTCAGCTTTATGTGGAGCGGTGCCATCAGATTCTGGCTGAAATTGACGAAGCGGATCGGGCTGTCAGCCAGACAACCGGCGCCTTGCGCGGGCCGCTGAAAATCAATGCGCCTGTGTCTTTCGGGGTTCGGCACCTGTCCGCTGTGGTCTCAACCTTCATGCGTCAGCATCCGGAGGTTGTGCTTGACCTGACCTTCATGGACCGCGTTGTGGACCTGACCGAGGAGGGGGTTGATCTGGCCATCCGTATTGCCCGCATTCCCAGTTCCTCCATGATCGCCCGCAAATTTGCCACCGCCCGCATGGTCTTGTGTGCCTCGCCCGGATATCTTGAAAAATATGGTGCCCCCGCTCATCCCGATGATCTGATCCATCATCGCTGCCTGCAATATGCCTATTGGTCCACCCGGGACGAATGGCACATGACCGGCCCCGACAGGCAGGACATTCATGCGCGGATTAAAAGCAAGCTCTATTCAAACAATGGCGAGACATTGCGCATGGCGGCCTGTGACAATGCCGGCATTGTCCTGCTGCCCTCGTTCATTATCGGGCAGGATTTGCTGGAGGGGCGGCTGGTTCAGCTTTTGCCGACCTATTCTGTGCCCGATCTGGGCATTTATGCGGTTTATAACAGTCGTCGCTATCTGTCATCCAAGCTCAGAGTGTTCATTGATCTGCTGGTGTCCAGCTTTGCCGGAGAGCTTGAGTGGGACGCATGGATGCGTGGGCCTGTCGCGCGCGCCTCTGACCTGTAGAGATCAGGATTACCACAGTAAAATGGCACCGTTTCAGGTGCCATTTTTAGAGCATGCTATTTTGAGGTGGAAACGCACTGTCAGCGTTCCTTCTCCCCGTCATCCTGAGGAGGCCGCAGGCCGTCTCGAAGGATGGGGGGAGAATACGCAAGATGAGAGGTGTGGACACATAACAATGCCCCTCACCCCACCCTCTCCCCGCCAGCGGGGAGAGGGAGACGTGTCCGTCTAAAGGCAAAAGACTTTAGCAAAACCCCGGAAGCTGTTTAGTGGCCGATATGCTGGTTGCGTTCCTCAGGGGTCACATTGAGGATGGAGTCGGCATTGGTCGGATAGGTGACAATGTAACCCGACGGCGCTTTGCCAACAGAGGCCGTCATAAAATAATCAACCGCAGGTGTGCGGGTGTCATTGGTGCTCGGGCCATGGCTGTTGTCCGCAAATGCAGATGATGCAGCCAGAGACGCGGCCAGCACAGCGGCAGAAAAATAAAGGATTTTCATGATATACACTCCATTCTGAAACGACGGCAATGCGGGGCTCCGATATTGGATAGTCCTGCGCCGTTGATGGACTGAGTTATATTCATTCTCTAAAATAGATAAATATTGCCATTTTCAATAAATAATTGCTATATTAGCAATTATATCGCTGTTTTTTGGACATATTTTTCAAATAAATTTCCGTAAGGAATATGCGTTGATCGCGGCCCTCTCGGCGCAACCCTCTCAACGCCTCTCAATGTGTGGATGAAGGGGCGTGTGTTGCCGGCATATCCGTCGCAGCTTTCAGCGGCAGCCAGAGGGCGAAACGAATGTGGCGTGGTGTGGGACAATATTGGACATGGCCGTGAAGCAGGCGGGCTAGACCCGCGACAATATAAAGCCCCAGTCCGGAGCCTATCACCTCATGTGTATGGCTTCCGCGATAAAACTTGCTGAAAAGCCGGCTTTTTTCGGGCCAGCCTCCTGAGCCGGGACTATTTTCAACAATAATCACAATGCCGTTGCGGCATTCATGCTGCTGGCGGGCGATAATCAGAGAGACCGGATCTGAGGCTGAACCATATTTGATCGCATTATCGACAAGATTGCTGAGAATCACGCCCAGCAATTTTCGGTCTGTCATAATGGGAACACCAATTTGCCCCTCGATGATGATCCTATGGTGCTGATTGTAGCGGTGCTGAACCGTTTTCAACTCGTCCTCAAGATTGGTGGGCGCATTTGAGACAATCTCCACGTCACGCTCCAGCCGTGTGGTGCGGATACAGCGTTCAATGATGGAGTCAATGTCCTCAATGGCTGCATGGGCAAGCGCCCGCCGTTCGCTGGTGAGCATGTCGGATGCGATGGTTATGCGCAGCACGCTCAGGGGTGTTCGCAATTCATGGGCAAGCATGGCCATGAACTGATTTTGCTCCTCGATGCGGGACAGGCCTATGTCCAGCTCTCTTTCGGCAATGGCGAGGTCAATTTCGGCTTGCCTCTGGCGGGCAACGATCAGGTTTGAGCGCCATTGCAGCCCGATCAGCATCAAAATGCCGTTGAATAGGCCGTGAATGATGAAAATATAAAGACTCAATCCGCCCGCTTTGATCAGGCCGAGCATGGGCAGCACCGTCAGTGTAACGCCCAGCCATAAAATGCTGTAAATATATAAAATTATCTTCTTGGGGATATTGATCTTAGATGTTTCGCTCCGGCTTGTAAGGGCGATGATAAAAATCAGCTGAATGGAGAGGAGCGCCGCAATCTGATTTAAAAACAGCGATTCCCGATTGTAGTTGTAATATTGCAGCACAAATTCTGCAGGATAAACCAAAAGCGACAGGGCCAGTATCTGCATCAGTCGGGGGCGGCCGCCAGCCTGCCTGAGAAAGCCATAGTGGAAAACAACCCCTGAAAAAACCATGCTTGTGCTGAGAATATTGTTCGCGCGGTCAAAAACATAAGGCGCGAAATCATCGTGAAAAAAGAAACGATAATATCCGAACATGGATACGGACCAGAGCAGCGATGTGAGCTGAACGATCAAAAACAGCCCATTCAGCCGGTCTTTGGTGGTCACAAACAGAATGGCGGCCCAGATGAGAACGCACAGATTGATGCCGATGAACACCGCATTATAAAATTCGTAAATAAAATCCGAATATTGAATGTCATCAAACCGGAAGGCCTCGATTGAGAGTGTGAGCGCACTGGTGGTTTCCACCCGAAACCACACGGTTTTGACCGGTGTGGTGACATGAACGGTAAAATTATGATTGAGCGACGTGTAGCTGTCCTGGCCCCAGATATGGCGGTCACCGGCAAGGCGTGGCGGCGCCTCGGGTGTGTCAGGGTCATAGAGAATGATGCTGTCAAAATAGGCCGGACGCAGCCGGAAAATAACCGTATCCTGATCTTCCGGTTTACGAATATCGACCTTGAGCCAATAGACACTGGCCGTATAGCCTTTGGTGAAAATGCCGCTGAACGGGGTCTGGGGCGCGTTCATAGCCTCGTTCAGGCGCAGTGTTCCTGCCGGGTCGGCAACAAAGGCCTGACCCATGACGAGATCTTCAACAGTATGAGCCATAGCCCGTGCGGGCGCGCAACCGATCAGGATCAGGGCAATGACAAGGCGGCTTATGTTCAATAGGCGATGCAGACTGTAAACCACGGCGGCGCTCATGTTGGATAAATTCAAAATCGCAATCAACGCCCCCGTGAACCGGCGGGGGGATATGTCAGAAATTGGCGTCGAAACCTGAAACCGGATTAAAAAACCTATACTATGGCGCAGTGGCCCCCGAGGTCAAATCTGCGATCCTCACAGAGGCGAAACAGGATATTGGCCTTACGGCGGGGCCTGTTGGCTCACAGCATGGTCTGTAATCGCCTGCCGTAATCATGGCCGGGCCTTTTCAAATATCGTCTTGATGTTAAGATTGGTCTTGTATGGACTTGGGCACGGCTGAGGCCCGTTACCGCCGGAGCACCAGCCGGAGGCAAAGAAATGCTTTTGCAAACAGTCCGGACAGAGTATCAGGCTATTGGGCAAGCCTATGGTGTGCTGACAGATTATTTTTGACAGAGTCATTTTAATGTTGCGTTTTAAAGGTTCAAAATATCACCATCCCGCTGCGTATCAGGCCCATATAAGCGCGTGTCAGGCGCGTGTCGCCGACCTTACGGCCGCTATAAAGGCGCGGGCAGAGGCGCAGGCGCAGCCAAAACTTCCTAATAGGATGGCGGATGGCGCGTCCCATCTGGACTATTTCCGGCCGCAACTGCGGTCAAAAATTCAGTTGGTTGTGTTCGGTCGTCATAGCCGCGATTGGCAGGATGCGCTGGCACCTCATTCCTCTGTCTGGTCTGGTTCAGATTTGATCGGCCATGTTGTCCACACACGCAGCAAGATAAAAGACCTCCGGCGCCAGACCCGCCAAGATTATTATCAGATCCTTCTGCCCCTGATGGAGACCCATGCCCGCGCGGTGCCAAACACTATGGCCAGCTTCAGCGTTGAGCCGGAACAGATGGAGATTCTGGCCGATAAAGGCCTGTTTGCGGCCTATATGAGCCAGGGTAAATTTGCCCCATGGGTGCCGAAGCTTTACACCTCACTTGATGAAATTGTTTTTCCCTGCGTGTTCAAATGCACCCGCCGCAATGGCGGACAGGGAATTTACAGGGTTGTTGACCGCGCGCAGCTTGATGATTTGGCGCGGTCGACGCTCAGCGCCGGAGAAAGATTCATTGTTCAGGCCTGGGTTGGCGGCTCCAGCGAATATGTAACCCATGCGGTGTTTCACAAGGGCCGGATGATATGGCACACGACCTTTCAATATCATCTTGCTCCGGAAGATTTCATCCGCGACGCCCATGTGACTGATAAATCCAATATTATGCGTATCGATACGCCCGCAGCTTTGAAGAAGGCGCTCGAACGCATTGCCGGAGACCTGAATTTATCCGGCCCGGTAAATATTGACTATAAGCTGGTTGACGGTCAGCCGCTGATTTTAGAGATCAATCCACGGCTTGGCGGCTCGCTCATGCGCCCGGTCAATAAGGATCTGCTCGGGCAGGTGCTGGCCGTTCTCACCGAACAGGCCGCCGCGACAGACCTGTTTTTTGCGCAGATCATCCGCCGGTCAAAGCTCTTCGATGCAAAGGCCTATGTAAAACCGCCGCATGAATTCCAGCACCGGCCGCAGGATGCCGCGCTTCATTATTTTCGTGCCGGCGCACAGGACGGGCGCGACCCCGGCCCGGCATTTTCAACCCGTGATTATATGGCCCTGAATCTGGG